>JAHIJU010000498.1 GCA_018898235.1 Actinomycetota bacterium
GGGCTACACCTTCGCCTCGGTGGTGCCGCTCACGGTCCAGGTGCGGTCGGTGCAGTACAACCCGCAGTTCGTGCAGGCCGTCGGGGCCAGCGAACCGGTGGTCGTCGCCTCCTTCACGTTCACGGTCGGCGAGCGGCACGACGTGGCCACCCTCATGCTGCCGGCCGATCTGATGCTCACCGAGCCCGCGTCCGACGAGCCCGACGCCGACCGTGCGGCCGAGCAGGCCAGGGTGCGCGCCCAGGCGCGGGGCCGCCTGGAGGACTCCGTGCAGTCCGTGCCGGTCGAGGTCGCCGTGCGGTTCGCCCCGTCCGTCGTGCACCCCCGTGACATCGGTGACCTCAAGGTCGGCGATGTGCTGCCGCTCGCCCACCCCGCGAGCCAGCCGCTCGACGTGGTCGTCGACGGCGTCGTCCTCGCCCGGGCCGCCGCCGGCAGCCACGGGTCCCGTCTTGCCTGCCAGGTCGTCACCGTCGAGGAGCAGAACGCATGAACCCTCCCACCGCCACTGCGACGACCACCCAGGCCGCCGCTGACGCCGCCGCCGCCCTGGTGCCGGCCGCGACCCCGCTGGTCGCGGTCCGCGTCGCCGCCGGGACCACGCCGCCGCCCGGTGCCGAGGCGATCGTGGCCTCGTTGGTCGGGGCGACGAGCGCCGAGCTCGCGCTCGTGGCCGCTGCAGCGGTCGTGGACGCCGTCACAGCGGGGTCCGCGGGGGGCGCCCCCATCGCCCTGGCCGATGCGCTGCGGCCCGCGCTCGAGGCCGCCGCGACGACCCTGGGCGCCGGGGTGCTGGAGAACGCCCGCACCGAGCAGGTGGCCCATGTCGTCGGCCCGGACACCGAGGTGTTCGCGCTGCAGGCCGACGGTCAGGACGTCGCATGGTTCACGGTGCGGCTGCGCGGCCCGCGCGTCAGCGGGCCGCAGGTGCCGGCGCCGCGGGCCAGCATGCGGGTGCTGTACGACGTCGAGATGACGTTGACGGCCGAGCTCGGTCGTACCCGGCTGCCGCTGCGTCAGGTGCTCGAGCTGGCCCCCGGCGCGGTGCTGGAGCTGGACCGGACCGCCGGGAGCCCCGCCGATGTGATGGTCAACGGCCGGCTCATCGCCCGCGGTGAGGTCGTCGTCGTCGACGAGGACTACGGGCTGCGGATCACCGAGATCGTCGCGAGCCCGGACACGGCGCTGTAGCCATGGACTCCGTCTGGCTGTTCCTGCGGGTCGTGGTGGCGCTGGCCTGCGTCCTCGGCGTGATCTGGATCGCGGCGCGCCGGCTCAACGGGTCGCGCGCGGCGCAGGGCGGCGACGAGCCGCACGTCCGGGTCGTCGACCGCTCGGCGCTGGGGCGTCATGCAGGCGTCGCGGTGCTCGCGGTCGGCAACCGTCGGATCCTGGTGGGCTACGGCGAGCAGCGGGTGGAGATGCTCACCGAGCTGAACCCGGTGGTCGTCCCGCTCTCGGCCTCGGCAGCCTCCTCCGCGGCACCGCGTCCGCGCGCCACCTCCCCGCGAGGGCGCACGGCGAGCCCGCAGCATCCGTCCGCGGACCGCACCACACCGGTGGTCGCGCTCGTGGGTGCCGGGACCCGGACCGCGGTCGGCGGCTCGCCGTCCACCGGCCGGGTCAGCCCGGTGGCGTTCCCGCAGCTGAGCCCCACCGAGGAGGCCGTCGTGCGCGGTGCGTCCCCGTTGGCCGGTTCGGTGCTGTCCCCGCAGTCGTGGAAGGACGCGATGCACGCGCTGCAGGAACGCACGGTGCGCCGGTGAACCTGTCCGTCCTGGTCGGCCACCTGCTGGCCGCGCCGACCGATCCGACCGCCCCGGCAGTGCCGGGCGTCCCCTCGGGTGACACCGTGTCGGTCGCGATCAACGGTGTGAACGGCACGCCGTCGAGCTCGATCGTCGTGCTGCTGGGCATCACGCTGCTGTCGGTCGCCCCGTCGTTGCTGCTCATGACCACGAGCTTCACCAAGATCTTCGTGGTGCTCGCCATGACGCGGAACGCGCTCGGCCTGCAGGGCGTCCCGCCCAACCAGGTGATGGCCGGGTTGGCGCTGTTCCTGTCGCTGTTCGTGATGTCGCCGGTGATCTCGGACGTCAACACCCAGGGGATCCAGCCCTACTTGCACGGTCAGGTGTCGTTCTCCCAGGCCGTCAGCGCGGGGGAGGCCCCGCTCGCGGGCTTCATGGTCAAGCACACCCGTGAGGAGGACATCGCGCTGGTCACCCGGGCCGCGGGCCTGGAGAACCCGGCCAATGCGGAGTCGGTGCCGTTCACCACGTTGGCGCCGGCGTTCATGCTCTCCGAGCTGCGCAGCGCCTTCATCATGGGCTTCGTCATCTTCGTGCCGTTCCTGGTGATCGACCTGGTGGTCTCGGCGGCGCTGATGAGCATGGGCATGATGATGCTGCCGCCGACCATGGTGGCCCTGCCGTTCAAGCTGCTGCTGTTCGTGCTCGTCGACGGCTGGGGTCTGGTCATCACGGCCCTGCTCGGCTCGTACACCGGGGCCGGCTGATGGACCCGGCAGCGATCCTGGACATCGCCCGCGAGGCGATGGTCCTCACCGCCAAGCTCGCGGCGCCCGTGCTGGTCACCTCGCTCGTGGTCGGGTTCATCGTCTCCCTCGTGCAGTCGGTGACCCAGATCCAGGAGGTCACGCTCTCCTTCGTGCCCAAGGCGGTGGCGGCGGCGCTCGCGCTGCTCGTCACCGGGCAGTGGATGATCTCCTCGCTCGTCGAGTTCACCACCGAGCTGTAC
>JAHIJU010000499.1 GCA_018898235.1 Actinomycetota bacterium
ACGCCCGGTCCCATCCCGAACCCGGAAGCTAAGCCCTTCAGCGCCGATGGTACTGCACCCGCCAGGGTGTGGGAGAGTAGGACGCCGCCGAACATCATTCACCGAGAGCCCTTCGCGAAAGCGAAGGGCTCTCGGCATTTCACACCACCACACTCGACAACACCCCGCAGCCCCCACACACGGCCCACCCCGCGACCACGACCCCAGACCCGCCCCCGACACGGACAGCGCCTACGCGCAGACGATGCCTTCAGGGCACGGACAGTGACCGGTGCACATCACCTGGCGGTACTCCGGGCACGGGCAGCGACCGGTGCACTTCCCCGGCGCAATGGCTTTCCTGATGGACCGAACGTGACCGGTCTGTTTCGGTAGCCCCAGTGAGGGTGGGCGCTGCTCGCCCCGGAGGAGCCTGGGCCGACGACCGGCGGGGCGGGCCCGACGACGCAGATCGATGCGCTGTCTGGGACACTGGGGCAGGACCTACGAGGAGCGACGTACACGTGAACACAGAGGACGAGCGGACCCCCCGGAACCGGAGCGGTTCCGGCGGAAGTTCAGGATCCGATCGGAGCTCGTCCGGTTCGGACGCGCGCTCAGGAGCCCGGGGCGGACGTGACTCGTCCCGCGGATCGAGTGCGTCCGGAGAGAGCGGTCGGGCGCAGCCGCCCGCGTCTCGCGGCGCGGCGCCTCGCGGTGCCCGTCAGGGCGGCGGGGGCTGGCAGCCGCGTGGGGGCGAGCCTGGCGCGGGTCAGTCTCGGGGTGGTCAGGCGTGGACCGGTCGCGACCGTGACGGCCAGCGGGGAGACGGCGGCCGTGCCCCCTCGGGCGGTCCGCGCGGTCGTGACGCCGGCGCCCAGGCGGGCGCGGGCGCTGCCCGGGGACCTGCGGGTGGCTTCCGTTCGCCGTCGGCCGGTCGGCAGTCGCCGCAGTGGGGTGCCGGTCAGGGGCGACCGGGTGCTTCCGGCGGCGCGTCGGCGCCCAGGGACCGGGATGCCGCGGCGGCGCGCGGCTCCGCGGGCGGCTGGGGCGCGAGCGGATCGGGCGCCGGGCGGCGCGGGCCGTCGGGAACGGGTTCTGCGGGCGCGGGCCGGGAGCGTCCGTGGGAAGGCCGTGACGGCCGGGAGAGCTCGGGCGGTTGGCGGGATCGCCCCGCACGTGCGGAGGATCGACGTGGCGACTCCCGTGGTGCTGGTCGGCCGTACGCGGGTGACGGGCGACCGGGCGGCGTGGGTCGTCCGTCGGGCTTCGAACGTGACGGCGACAGGACCAGGGGCCCGCGCGATTCCGCTCCGGGTGGTGCGCGCGCCGGCGGTGACCGTTCGCAGAGCTGGGGCGGAGCGCCCCGGGGCGGAGCGCCGCGAACCGGCACGGATCGGGGGACCGGTTCGGGCGGCGGCTGGCGGGGTGCCCCGTCGGGGTCCGGCCCGCGGGACGACCGTCGCCGTGACGACCGTGCAGGCACGGACCCTCGGGGTGGGGAGCGTCCGCGCGCCGAGCGGCCGGGCTCGGGAGCACGGCCCTGGTCCGGTGACGGCGACAGCCGTGGACAGCGGCCGGGGTACGAGGCTCGGGACCGTCGGCCCCCCCAGGACCGGTCGTTCGACCGTCCCGCCAGGGACGACCGTGGGTCGCGGCCCGCATCCGCCCGACGGGACGAGCGCCCGGGCTCCGGCTGGGCGCCCGGGCAGCAGGCTGCCCAGGGCGGCCGTCCGGCGGAGGCACGTGAGGGGCGTCCGCCCCAGTCCCGCGACGGACGCCCAGGCGCTGTGCGTCGTGCCGGTCCGCCAGCAGGGGACCGTCGGGACGCTCGCGCGGGATCCGAGCGTCGCGACGGTGGCCGCCCAGTGGCGGACGGGCGTCCGGCCCGGGCCGGCGGCGGACGTTTCGATCGGCCCTCGGAGCCGATGACCCGTGCCGATGAGCTGGCGCGCGCGGCCGCCGATGCACGACGCGCACTTCGCGAGTCGGAGCCCGAGCTGCCGGACGATGCGGTGTTCGCCGATCTGGACCGGGAGGTGCGCGGTCGCCTGCGGACGTTGAGCAAGGAGAACGCCGAGACCGTCGGTCGTCACCTGGTCATGGTCGGTCGGCTGATCGACTCCGAGCCGGAGACCGCCTACCAGCACGCACAGGCGGCTGTTCGGCGGGCCGGCCGGGTGGACGTGGCGCGCGAGGCCGCCGGCCTTGCGGCGTACCGCACCGGGCGCTTCGCAGAGGCCCTGCGGGAGCTGCGCACGGTCCGCAGGTTGTCGGGCTCGGCGGAGCACCTGGCCGTCCTCGCCGACGCGGAGCGTGGTCTCGGTCGTCCTGAGCGCGCGTTGGCGCTCGCCCAGGACCCCGACGTGGGGTCGCTGTCACCGGAGGCCGCGATCGAGCTCGCGATCGTGCTGAGCGGCGCGCGGCTGGACCTGGACGAGCCCGAGGCCGCGGTGGCCGTGCTCGAGTCGCCCGGGGTGCGCGCGGCCGAGGGCCAGCTCGCGGTCAGGGTCGCTCAGGCTCGAGCCGTCGCGCTCGAGGCCGCCGGCCACCTGGAGCGCGCGCAGTCCGAGGTGATCGGGTTGTCCACGGCGGCGCAGGCCGGCGAGGACGACCTCGAGATCGTCGTGTTCGACCTGGAGGACCAGGACGAGACGGTCGACCCCGGCCCGGTGCAGCCCGGACCGACCAGCCTCGCGCAGCCCGGGACGGACGAGCAGGAGGAGCAGGCGTGACCCTTGGTCTGCAGGCCTGCGACCGGCCGTTGAGCGTGGCCTACGACCTGGCGCTGGTCGATCTGGACGGCGTGGCCTACCGGGGTCATCTGCCCATCGACGGAGCCGCCCCGGCGTTGGCGGGCGCGCGTGCGGCCGGGATGCGGGTGCTGTTCGTCACGAACAACGCCTCCCGGGAGCCGCAGGCGGTCGCCGATCAGCTGGAGGGGCTCGGCATCGCGGCGCAGGCCCGGGAGGTCCTCACCGCGGCGCAGGCCGCGGCCCTCACCTTGCGCACCCGGCTCGAACCGGGTGCGAAGGTGCTGGTCGTGGGGGCACAGGGGCTGCGGACCGCGGTCGTCGAGGAGGGCTTCGTCATCGTCGACTCGGCCGATGACCGGCCCGAGGCCGTGGTCCAGGGCTTCGGGCCACAGCTGGCCTGGGCCGACCTGGCCGAGGCCTCCTACGCCGTCGCCGCCGGCGCCTGGTACGTCGCGTCGAACCTCGACAAGAGCCTGCCGACGGCCCGCGGCTACGCCCCGGGGAACGGTGCCCTGGTGGCGGCGGTCGTGGCGGCCACCGGCGTGGTGCCGGACAGCTCGGGCAAACCGTCGCCCGACCTCTACCGGATCGGCGTCGAACGGGCCGGCGGGCGTCGGCCGTTGGTGGTGGGTGACCGCCTGGACACCGATCTGGCCGGTGCCCGGGCGGGCGGGTTTCCGGGACTGCACGTGCTCACCGGGGTGAGCAGCGGGCGCGACGACGTCCTCGCCGGTCCGCACGAACGGCCGACCTTCGTCGGCGCCGATCTGCGGGCACTGCTCGATCCGCACCCGGCGCCGGTCCTGACCGCCGACGGCTGGTGGGTCTGTCGCCAGGCGGGGGCCCGGGTCAACGACGGCGTGCTCGAGCTCCACGGTGATCCGGGCGATCTCGACGTCCTGCGCGCAGCCTGCGGCGCGGCCTGGGCCACGGTCGATGCGGGAGGCGTCGTCGACGCCTCGACCGTCCCCGAGCTGGGCCCGCGCCCTCGCTGAGTCCTGCCCGGGGCGTTCGGGACCGGCGTCCGCCCGCGCTCGACACCCGTGACGCCCCGGGCCGGCGTCCACACGGGCCGTCGTCCACACGGGGCCCCGCGCGCAGGTCGCGTCGGTGGCGACCGGTAGCGTGGTGGTCCGCGGGTCGATCAACGGAGGTGTGGTGGACGAGATGACGGATGCGGGCCACCCGGGCGACGGCGCGGACCTGCCGGCCTTCGGAGACGGTGACGTCGACCTGGTCCTTGCGCGGCTGACCGAGCTCGCCGACCAACCTCTGCGGGCGCACGTGTCGGCGTTCGACGCTGTCCACACCGGCCTGCAGAACCGGCTTGCCGAGGCCGACGGGGCCGGTCGATGACCGCACGGCTGGACGTCGTCCTGGTCGCACGCGGCCTGGCCCGTTCCCGCAGGCATGCCGGTGAGCTGGTGCACGCAGGCCGGGTTGCGGTGGGCGGGACCACGGCGCGCAGGCCCGCGATCGCGGTCGACCCGGCCGCACCGCTCGAGGTGCTGGCCGACCCGCTCGACCAGGGCTTCGCGTCGCGGGCGGCCCACAAGCTCGAGGGTGCGCTCCTGGCGTGGGGGCCCGACGGTCCCGCCGTCACGGGGGCCGACTGCCTCGACGTCGGCGCCAGCACCGGCGGGTTCACCGATGTCCTGCTGCGTCGCGGGGCGCGCCATGTCGTCGCGCTCGACGTCGGCCACGGGCAGCTCGTCGCGCGTCTGGCGACCGATCCGCGCGTCGAGCTCAGGGAAGGGGTCAACGCGCGGCACCTGCGGGCCGGTGATGTGGACCCGGCGCCCACCCTCGTCGTCGCGGACCTGTCGTTCATCTCCCTGCGCCTCGTGCTGCCCGCGATGCTCGCCGTCGCGGCTCCGGGCGCCGAGCTGGTGGTCCTCGTCAAACCGCAGTTCGAGGTCGGCCGCGAGCGGCTCGGCTCGGGCGGGGTGGTACGGGACCGTGAGCTGCACCGCATCGCGCTCCTCGACGTGGTGGCATGCGCCCGCGAGGCCGGTGCGGTGGTGCGCGGGCTGCGGGCGAGCACGTTGCCCGGGCCCGCGGGCAACGTGGAGTACCCGCTGTGGCTGAGCGCCGCTGCGTGCGCCAGCCCCGACCTGGGCGCGCTCGTCGACGCGGCGGTGGGCGGTACCGAATGACCCCGCGCGCGATCGTCGTCACCCATCGGCGCCGCCAGGAGGCGATCGACGCCACCACCGTGGTCCTGCGTGAGCTCGCGGCGGCCGGGGTCGAGCCCGTGCTCGTCACCGACGAGAGCACCGCGGCCAATCTCGGGCCCTTCTCGTTGGCCGTGGTGCTCGGCGGCGACGGGACCATCCTGCGCGCGGCCGAGCTGACCCGGGACACGGGGGTGCCGTTGCTGGGCGTCAACCTCGGGCACGTCGGCTTCCTCGCGGCCATCGAGCCGGACGATGTGGCCGATGCGGTACGTCGGCTCACCTCGGGCGACTTCGAGGTGGAGGAGCGCCACACCATCGACGTCCACGTGGCCCGGGCCGACGGCTCCAGCTGGGACGGCTGGGCGCTCAACGAGGCGGCGCTGGAGAAGACCGATCCGGCCCGGATGGTGGAGGTCCTGGTCGAGGTCGACGCCCGACCGCTCGAGACGTTCGGCTGCGACGGGATCGTGGTCGCCACACCGACCGGCTCGACGGCGCACGCCTTCTCCGGCGGCGGCCCGGTCGTGTGGCCCGATGTCGAGGGGATCATCGTCGTGCCGATCGCGGCCCACGCACTGTTCGCCCGGCCTCTCGTAGTCGGGCCGCAGAGCCTCGTGGCCCTCGAGGTCACCGCGGAGACCTCGTCGGGTGCGCTGCTGACCTGCGACGGCCGGCGGGCCTGCCCGATCGGGCCAGGCGACCGGATCGAGGTGCGCGGGCACGGCACGCCGGTGCGTCTCGCGCGACTGACCCCCGCCCCGTTCACCACCCGGTTGGTGCACAAGTTCGCGCTGTCGGTCGAGGGGTGGCGCGGTCGTCCGGCGGGACGCTCCTCGTGATCAGCGAGCTGCGGATCGCCGACCTCGGGGTCATCGCGGGCGCGCAGGTGCAGCTGCACCCCGGCCTGACCGTGCTGACCGGTGAGACGGGTGCCGGCAAGACGATGGTGCTCACGGCCCTGCGACTGCTCCTGGGCGGCCGCGCCGATGCCGCGCTGGTGCGCCCCGACGCGACCGCAGCGAGCGTCGAGGGTCGCGTCGAGCTGCCGGCCGGTGCGCCGGCCCTTGCGGTGGCACTGGAGGCCGGGGCCGAGCTCGACGACGACGGTTCGCTGCTGCTGGTCCGAACCGTGACGGCCGGGACCGAGGCAGGTCCGGGACGTTCGCGGGCCTACCTCGGCGGCCGGTCGGTTCCGCAGGCCGTGCTCGCCGAGCTGGCAGCCAGCATCGTCACGGTCCACGGGCAGGCCGACCAGGCCCGCCTTCGGTCACCGGCTCGGCAGCGCGATGCGCTCGACGCGTTCTGCGGGCCGGCGCACGCCGAGCTGCTCGCCGAGCACCGCGAGCTGTGGACCGTCCGCTCCCAGGCCGCGGCCGAGCTCGCCGAGCTGGTCACCCGAGCCACCGAGCGGGCCCGGGAGGCCGAGCTCCTGCGGCTCGGGCTGGCCGAGGTCGAGCGCGTCGCACCGACCCCTCGCGAGGACGCGGCGCTCGTCGAGCAGGTCGAACGCCTCTCCCACGCCGAGGACCTGCGGTCCGCCGCGGCACTGGCGCACGACGCGCTCGCCGGGGACGACGAGACACGACCCGGGGCCGGTCTGGCGGTCGACGGTGCCGTGCGGGCGCTGCAGCACGCCGCGGTGCACGACACCACGCTCGGTCCGCTGGCCACCCGGGTCGCCGAGATCGGGTACCTGATCGCCGATGCCGCGGCCGAGCTGGCCGGCTACCTCGACGACGTGCAGGCGGACCCGCAGGGACTGGAACGCGCCCAGCAGCGGCGTGCCGAGCTGGCGACCCTCACCCGCTCCTACGGCTCGGACGTGGACCAGGTGCTGGCCTGGGCCGCGCAGGCCGGGCTGCGACTCGCCGAGCTCGACGGTGGTCAGGACAAGATCGAGGCCCTCTCGATGCGGCTCGCCGACCTCGACCGGACGGTGGCGCAGACGCAGAGCCGGATCAGCGAGGCCCGGCGGGCCGGTGCCGAGCGCCTCG
This sequence comes from Actinomycetota bacterium, assembly GCA_018898235.1. GTDB lineage: Bacteria > Actinomycetota > Actinomycetes > Actinomycetales > Cellulomonadaceae > Cellulomonas. Next base: position 6,907 of record JAHIJU010000499.1, read on the forward strand.
CCGACGCGGTCAGCGCCGAGCTCGCCGGGCTCGCGATGGCCGGTGCTCACCTCGAGATCGCGGTGCGGGCGGCCGAGCCGTCGGCGCACGGAGCCGATGAGGTCGAGATGCTCCTGGTCGCCCATCCGGGCGCACCAGCGCTGCCGCTGGCGCGCAGCGCGTCGGGTGGTGAGCTGTCCCGCGTCATGCTCGCGCTCGAGGTCGCCCTGGCGGGCACCACCGCCGCCGGCACGACCTTCGTGTTCGACGAGGTCGACGCGGGGGTGGGTGGTCGCGCGGCGCTCGAGGTCGGCCGGCGGCTCGCGGCGCTCGCCACGACCGCCCAGGTGCTCGTGGTCACCCATCTGGCCCAGGTGGCGGCCTTCGCCGATCGTCATCTCGTCGTCACCAAGTCGACCTCGGGCGGCGCCGAGGTCGTCACGGCCTCGGGGGTCCAGGTGGTCGACGGCCCGCGGCGGGTGGCCGAGCTCGCGCGCATGTTGTCCGGCCAGGAGACGTCGGCCACGGCCCTTGCGCACGCGGCCGAGCTCCTGGAGCTCGCCGACGTGGGACGATGAACCTCGATGAGAGTGTTCCAGCGCAAGCAGACCCAGCAGGCCCAGTCCGGCATCGTCGTCGGCCCGGCGCGGGTCGACGCCCGGACCAAGTCCCTGACCAAACGGCTACGGCCGGGTGACGTCGCGGTCATCGACCACCTTGACCTGGACCGGGTCTCCGCCGAGGCCCTGGTGGCGTGCCACCCCGCGGCGGTCCTGAACGCCGCGCGGTCCACCTCAGGCCGGTACCCGAACCTCGGGCCGGAGATCCTGGTCGAGGCGGGGATCCCGCTCGTCGACGATCTCGGTCCCGACGTCATGGCGGTGCCCGAGGGCCATGAGCTCCACCTCCAGGGCGGTGCCGTCCACGACGGTGACCAGCTGGTCGCGGAGGGCGTCGCCCAGGACGCCGTCACCGTGGCCGCCGCGATGGAGGATGCACGCGCGGGGCTGTCGAGCCAGCTCGAGTCGTTCGCGGCCAACACGATGGACTACCTGCGTCGTGAGCGTGAGCTGCTGCTCGATGGTGTCGGGGTCCCGGACGTGTCGACCGCGATCGACGGCCGTCATGTGCTGATCGTGGTGCGCGGCTACCACTACAAGGACGACCTGGTCACCCTGCGCTCGTACATCCGCGAGTGCCGGCCCGTGCTGATCGGGGTCGACGGGGGTGCCGATGCGATCCTCGAGGCCGGCTGGCGGCCGCAGATGATCGTCGGGGACATGGACTCCGTCTCCGACAAGGCGCTCACCTGCGGTGCCGAGGTGGTCGTCCACGCCTACCGGGACGGCCGGGCGCCCGGCCTGAGCAGGGTCGAGCAGCTCGGGGTGCCCTACGTGCTGTTCCCCGCCACCGGCACGAGCGAGGACGTGGCCATGCTGCTGGCCGACGACAAGGGCGCCGAGCTCATCGTCGCGGTCGGGACGCACGCGACCCTGGTCGAGTTCCTGGACAAGGGCCGCTCGGGGATGGCCAGCACCTTCCTCACGAGACTGCGGGTCGGTGGCAAGCTCGTCGACGCCAAGGGCGTCTCGCGCCTGTACCGCCAACGCATCTCGAACCTCCAGCTCGCACTGCTCGTGGCCTCCGGCCTGGTGGCCCTGTTCATCGCGCTGGCCTCCACAGCGGCCGGGCAGACGCTGCTCGGCCTGGGCGGGGCGCGGTGGGACGACCTGACCTCCTGGGTGGTCGGGCTGTTCACCAGTGCGCGCTGATCCATCCGCCGACCGAGACCGAGAGCTGTTCACGTGATCGACTTCCGCTACCACATCGTCTCGCTGATCTCGGTGTTCCTGGCCCTCGCGGTCGGGATCGCCCTCGGCGCCGGTCCGCTCAAGGAGACCATCGGGGACACCCTCACCGGCCAGGTGTCCTCGCTGCGGGCCGAGAAGGAGTCGCTGCGCGCCGGCCTCGATGCCTCGGCTGCCTCGCTCAGCCACTCCGAGGCCTTCATCGACGGGACGGCCGGCAGGCTGCTGTCCGGGACGCTCGCGGACCGCCGGGTCGCCGTCGTGCTGCTCGGTGACGTCTCGAGCGGGGTCAAGGACGGCGTGGACACCCGGCTGCAGCAGTCCGGCGCCTCGGTGAGCGCGCACGTGCAGCTCACCGGCGTGTGGACCGACCCGGGTCAGCGCACCTTCCGGCAGGCCCTCGCCGGCAACCTGGTGAGCTACCTCAACCCTGCGCCGGCGAGCGGGGCGTCGGTCGACGAGGAGCTCGCTGAGGCGCTCACCCAGGCGCTCGCGGGTGCCGACCCCGCCGCACCTGACAAGCAGAGCAGCTCGGCCTCGATCCTGCTCGAGCTGCTCACCACAGGGGACAGCCCGCTCATCACGGTGACTGGCACCGTCACGACGCCGGCCGATGCGATCGTCGTCATCGCCCCCTCGCCGACGAACCAGACCGGTGCCGACGCGACGCCCCCCACCGACGACGTCCAGAAGGCCCGGCTCGCGGTGGTCGCCGCAGCGGGGTCGGGCA
>JAHIJU010000054.1 GCA_018898235.1 Actinomycetota bacterium
ACGGCACCTCGTGGCCTGACAGGACCACGCCAACCGCATCGGACTGCAGCCCGCCCAACCCCCGCTGGGAGCTCCTACGTGCAGCTTCGGCACGGAAGTCCGCGTCCAGCACCGCCGAGATGGTGAAGTCGGCCCCGACCTTCACCCGGTCGGGGGGCGCACCGAGCTCGAGCACGGCCCACTGCGACGCCTCGTCCCGGGTCACGACGGAGACGGCACTCGTCAGGATCTCGCTCAGGTCACGCCGCGCCGTGGCCCGGTCGAACACACCGATCGACTGGCCGAGCAGCGCCAGCCGCGGCGAGAGCCGGGACGCACGCGCCAGTGCGTCGATCCTCGCGGCAGGTTGGTAACCGGCACGGAGGAAACCGCCTCCCTGGCTCACGACCAGATCGGCGCCGTCGACCAGCTCAGGGCCGCCGTGCGCGCGCTCGGGCGCCCAGCGGGTGCCGAGCAGCGCGTCCAGCGGCGGCACCAGAGCCAGATCGGGGTAACGGGCGCGGACCTCCTCCGAGCCGTACGCGGCATGCAGGACCGCCGCCCCTGGGCAGACGGCACGGATGGCACGCTCCATCGCGACGGCGATCAGGGCATCCCCGGCGTTGGGCAGCCAACAGTCGGTGACCAGCACCCGCGGCGAGCCCTCGGGCCAGGTGAGGTCGCTCACAGGACGGCACCCCGGCTGGTCCGGTGGGAACGGGCCGCGTCGTCCAGCACCGCCCGATAGATCCCGGCGAAGCTGGCCTCATCGCGGCCCTGCAGCACCCCGGCGCGGGCGCGCTCAGCTATCGCGGACCGTTCCGCGGCGTCCAGCGTGAGGAACCGATCCAGAGCCGCGACGACCGACGAGACGGACGACGGCTCGAGGAGATGACCGTTCACACCGTCCACGATCACCTCCGGATGGCCGAACACCTCGGAGACGATCACCGGCGTTCCGATCGCGATCGCCTCCAGCATCGCCCGTGACAACGACTCGATGTCGGAGGCGAGGACGAGGGCGTCCGCCGCCAGGTACCACTGGTGCACCTTGCCGGTCACCGGGAGCAGCCTGATCCGCTCGCCCGCGCCCAGGCCTTCGACAAGGTGGTGCAGGGCAGCCGAGAACGGGCTGGGGGCGTCCCCGACCATCGCCAGAACGGCCCCCGGGTGTCGCGCCAGCACCCGCGAGAAGGCGACCGCGAGCAACGGCTGGGCCTTGCGGGGTTCAAACGTCCCCATCGACACCAGCACCGTGGCGTCGGGCTCGAGACCCAGCTCACGCCGGACGCTGGCGCGGTCGTTGTCGGCGAGAAAGGCGTCGATACGCTTGAGGTCGATGCCGTAGTCGACCCGCACACGACGGCCCGGCGGCATGAGCTCGTCAAAGAGATCGCCGGTCGCATCCGCTTCGAACACGATCCTGTCCGCCTGGCGGAAGGCCGCGCGCAGACGTTCGGCGACCGAGATGTCGGGCGGCGCCGGGAAGCCCACCTTCAGGAAGTGCTCGTACGTGAAGCTCTCGTGGACCGCCCACACGGAGGGCAGGTCCAGTCGGTCGGCCAGGTCAACGGCCCAGAAGCTCCCCATCGAATTGGCGAGGACGGCACCGTGCCCTCCGGCGACGGCGCGCGCGACGACACCCTCCATCCACGCCTCGTACCCCAGCGTGTCGACGGGCGGGGAGCCGACGATCTGGACTCGCGCACCCGCCGTCTCCAGCTCGGCGCGGAGCACACCGTCGCGGGGCGCGAGCACGGTGCAGGTGACGTCGTCCTGCTCGAGGAGGGCCAGCAGGAGAGTCTGAAGGTAGAGCTGCCCCCCGCCAAGGCCGAGGTGGTGCGTCGCGACCAGGAGGTCGAGGCCACCGGGCGACGGGCGCCGGGCGGTCGCGGCGAGCAGGCGGCTGCGAGCCTCGACGACCGCCGCGAAGTCGTGGTCGCTCGGCTTGACCGGCGGGTCGAACGATTCCACCTCGACGTCCACGTCGCCGAGCTCGATCGTCGAACCATCCGCGGTGACGGCCCATGAACGGACCTCGACCCGGTCACCGGGCCCGACGCCGCTCGGCAGCGGGGCCCATGCCTCCCATCCGCTGATTCCCGCATCCGGGCCTGGGTTCGAGGACGAGGCCACGACGTCGGGGCGCTCCATCGACATCAGACGGGCGCATACCGGCTCGCCACGGTCGATCTGCACCCGGACGCTGTCGATGCCACGGCTCGCCATCGCCCAACCGACCACACGGACCGGCCCGGTCACCTTCTCGCCCGGCCGCGGCAGGTCCATCGCCGCGAACTGGCCGAGGGGAGTCAGCTCGACGACGATCGACCCGATGGACTCAGCCAGCGCGCCGCGGAGCACAACTGCGGAGAGGGGAACCAGGCCGCTGCCCAGGGTCTTCCGGTCGAGAACGGCCGCCCAACCCGTGGCCCCCTCACGCTGCGAGTACGGGTCCCCGTTGACGTCGGCACCGACGGGGAGGCCGAGCGCCGCGCCCGTCGCTGGCGCGCCCGGCCCGGCGACGAACACCTGCGTCGAGCCCAGGTCCTCCGCGAGCACCCAGCCGTACACGTTGACATGGTCCGGCCCGACCTCGACCCTGACGACGTTCCCAGCAATCCGGCCGGGGCCAGCGGCGGCCGTGGCTGCGGCCGCGCGACGCAGATGGGTCCCGCTGCGCCCGACGGCACGCTTCGCAGCGGCCAGGAGGTCATCGAGCTTCATCGGATCTGATGACCCGTCGTGGCACTCGCCACAGCGGCCTGGTACACCTCACGCAGACCCCGTTCGAGCGGGATCGGCTCGGTCCCCGTCATCGCCACCAGCGCGGACGCGTCGAGCACGATGGCGTCGACGTCGAAGGTCCGGGCCGGCCGCTGGTCGACCTTGAGCGTCTTGCCCATCAGGTGCTCGAGCATCGATATGATCTGGTGGGTGGAGGTACCGACCCCCGTCGCGACGTTGACCACGTGCGGCCCGTCAGTGTCGAGAGCCGCTCTGATCGCGCTCGCCACGTCGTTGACGTGGATGTAGTCACGCACCGCCCGGCCGGAGCCGAAGACCGTGAGCGGCTCGTCCCGCATCGCTGCGTGCACGAAGTTGGCGACGACCCCCTGGCTGCGGCCCGACGGCTGGCCCGGACCGTACGCGTTGGCCACACGAAGGACCCTGCCATCGACCCCGTAGAGCACCCGGTACATGCGCATGTAGTGCTCCGCGGTCAACTTGAGGATGCCGTAGGACGAGATCGGCTCGGTGGGATGCGTCTCAAGGACCGGGACAACTGCAGGGTTCCCGTACACGGTGCCCCCGGACGACAGGAACACGAGCCGCATACCGGGCCGATCCCGCAGGTAGTCCAGGACGCGGAGCACCGGGGTCAGGGTGTGCTGCACATCGCTGATCGGGGACGCGGTCGACTCGGCGGGCAGCATGGCTCCCACAGCGAAGACGACGCTCGTGCAGTCGTCGAGCGCCTCCGCGAGTGCGTCGGGGTCGGTGACATCGGCGGCCCGCGTCTCGACGTTCGACGATTCGAAGACGTTCCGCCCTTCGGATCGGTCGATGACGAGGACATCGCGGTCGCGCGCGAGAAGCCGCGCTGCGGCACTCCCGATAAAGCCCTGACCGCCGAGTACCCCTACCCGCGGACCTGGAACTCTGGACATCCGCCGTGCTCCCCTCTGGCGCGGCGACCCTAGCATCGTGCGACGCACCGACCTGTGCGCCGTCAGGCGGCCGAGCGACCAACCGGCGCGCGGCACGGTGCGAGGGGAGCCCGTCGACGACGGCGCCCGGCGCGCGCGCCCGTGGGACCATGCACGGCATGGACGACATCGTCGCTGACGTGCTCGGTGAGTCATGGGTGGCGCGGACGCTGACCCTCCGGCCGGATGCCGTGGCGCGACGGACCGGCGTCGTACCCGTCGCGACGATGGTCTCGCTCCGTGAGGTCGACCCGACGCGGACGGCCGTGCTCTACATCCACGGCTTCGTCGACTACTTCTTCCAGGCCGAGTTCGGGGAGGACCTCGCCAGGGCCGGCTACCAGCTGTACGCGCTCGACCTGCGCGACTGCGGCCGGTCGATCCGCGACGGACGGCCCGCCATGTCGACGAACGACCTCGCGGCGTACGTCGAGGAGATCGACCTGGCCGTTCGGGAGCTGAAGCGGAGCCACCCGAAGGTCGTGCTCCTCGGCCACTCGGCCGGCGGTCTGGTGAGCGCCCTGTGGGCCGACGCCCGGCCCGGTGTGCTGGACGGGCTGGTCCTCAACTCGCCCTGGCTCGACCTGCGCGGGAGCTGGTTCGAGCGAACCGTGCTCACCGCCGTGCTCGACGTGGTCGGCCGCGTCGCACCGGCGACCGTGGTCGCGCACCTGGGTCCGCACTACGGTCGGGCGCTGCATCGCGAGACCGGCGGCGAGTGGGACTACGACCTGACCTGGAAGCCGCACGAGGACGCGCCCGTGCGGGCGGGCTTCGTCCGCACGGTCCGTCGGGCGCACGCTCGTGTTGGGCGAGGGCTCTGGATCGACTGCCCCGTGCTGGTGCTCGCCTCCGACTCCTCGGGTCCCGATGACCGCTGGCACGAGAGGCTGCTGACCAGCGACTGCGTGCTCGACGTCGACGACATCAGGCGTCGTTCGCAGCGGCTGGGTGTCGACGTCACCTATGCCACGGTGCCGGGTGGCGCCCATGACCTGGCGCTGTCGCCCTCCCCCGCACGTGCGGGCTACCTCGCCGAGGTCGTCGAGTTCCTGGACAGCCGCGTCGGCTGATTCGTCGATTGACGACGGTTCGCTTCTTCCTCGACCATTGCTGCACCGCTGGCGAGCCGACCAGCACAGATCAGAGCGGGGGAGTCCGGGGTGCGACTGCTCAGGGGGCCCCGCAGGCGCGGAGCGAGCATCCGACGGACGCGGCCCACGGCGCGGGGGGCCGGCCGGCTGGTCGCTACCGCCGCAGCCTGCCTGGTGCTGGTCGCATCGACGGCTGGCGCCTCGCTGGCCGACTCCGTGATCGACCTGCCACCCATCCCGGCGTCGGGACCCTTCGTCGTCGGGACGGTGACGGGTCCCGACGGCCCGGTCGTCGGCGCGTCGGTCGCGCTCTACGGCGCCGTTCCGCCGTCGGCCGGGTCCACCGGGAGCTTCACCACCACCGACCCTTCGGGCGCCTACCGCTTCAACGGAGTCGAGCCGGGCCGGTATCGGATCACGGTCCACGCCCCCGGCATGTACGGGGGCTACGCGCCGTCTCTGGCACTGGATGCAGAAGACGGTGGTGTGTACGAGGTCGCCGCCGCCTCGACCCTCACCGTTGACGTGACACTCCGCCGCAGCGCCTCGATCACCGGCCGGGTCACGGACAGCTCCAGCTTCGGCGCGCCGGTGAGCAGGACCGATGTCTGGGCCACCTCGATCACGG
>JAHIJU010000500.1 GCA_018898235.1 Actinomycetota bacterium
AGCCCGACAAGCCCCAGCCTGAGCCGACGCGTCCGAGCCGACAAGCCCGAGCCCGAGCCGACGAGCCCGAGCCTGGGCGGACGAGTCCGAGCTAGGGCCCAGGCCGAGGGCCACGCCCCAGTCCAGCCCAGCCCCAGCCCCAGCCCGCCGGCAAGTGGTCAGTTCGGCTCCTCGACACGCCGGAGGACGCCCACCAGGTGACCAGTTCCGGGCGCCAGGGCGGCTCCGCCGGAGAGAGTCCGCCGGGGAGAGTCCAGGGGAGGGGCGAGGGCGGTCAGGCGGGGGCGAGGGCGGTCAGGCGGGGCGGGGCGTAGCCAGCGCTCACCTGGGTCGCGTAGCGTCCCGCCCAAGGAGGCCTGACCTGGATGAAGACCATTGCGGTGTACAGCGTCAAGGGCGGGGTGGGCAAGACCACCACCGCCGTCAATCTCGCGTTCGCAGCCGCCGGATCGGGCTCGACCCTGCTGTGGGACCTCGACCCGCAGGGCAGTGCGACGTACCTCATGCAGGTCAAGCCCAAGCTGCGGGGCGGCGCGCAGGCGCTCGTCACGGGCCAGACCCCGGTCCGCGGGGCGGTGCGGCGCTCGGCGTGGGAGACCCTGGACGTGCTGCCGGCCGATACGACGTACCGCCAGCTGGAGCTGACGCTCGACGGGGCGAAGAAGTCCGAGCGGCGGGTCGAGCTGACCCTCGGGGCGCTCGACGGCGACTACGAGTACGTCGTGCTCGACTGCCCGCCCGGCTCGTCGGTGCTGGCCCGCAACGTGCTGCGCGCGGCGGACCTCGTCGTCGTCCCGCTGGTGCCGTCGCCGCTGGTGCTGCGGTCGCTGGACCAGGTGCTGGAGCTGGTGGACGACGGCGACCGGCCGCCGCGGGTGCTGGCGTTCCTCACCCAGGTGGACCGGCGCAAGAAGGCCCATCGCGAGGTGGCCGCCGAGCTGCCGGTGCAGCGCTCGCAGGTGGCCGATGTCGCGGTGCCGGCCGCGGTGGTGGTCGAGCGGATGGGCGACCACCGGGCACCGCTCGGGTCGTTCGCCGCGTCGACCCCGGCCGGCCTGGCGTACGCCGAGCTGTGGCGTCAGGTCGAGAAGGCGGCTCGGAAGCCTGCCCGGCACTGACGGTCGTCCCACGATCTGTTCACTGTGACCGCGGTGCAACATACGAGTCGTATCCTGCACCCGCCGGCTGCGAGGGCCGACGCCGCCACGAGGGGAACATGATGGGCACCGCCGTTCTGGTCATGATCGATCACCCGAGCGCGAGCCACCCGGGGGCACCCGCCTTCCGCCTGGTCCCGGCCGCTTCGTCACAGCTTCCCGTCACGGATGTTGCCGTGACCCGCGGTGACGGCATCTTCGAGACCGCCGCCGTCCGGGACGGCGTCGTGCAGTCGGCGGATCGGCATCTGACCCGGTTGGCGCACTCCGCGGCGATGCTGGAGCTGCCCGTCCCGGACCCGCAGGTCTACCGCGAGGCGATCGCCGCGGCGGTCGGGGCGCTCGCCGACTCCTCGGATGCGTTCGTCAAGTACACGTTGTCCCGCGGCGACGAGGAGAACCCGAAGGGGCCGATCGGCTGGGTGTACGCCGATGTGTCCCCCGACCACGACGACGAGCGCACCCAGGGCCTGCCCGTCGTGCTGCTGTCCCGCGGGTATGCCCTCGACATCGCCGAGACGGCACCCTGGCTGCTGCAGGGCGCCAAGACGCTCTCGTACGCGGTCAACAAGTCGGTGCTGCGCGAGGCCAAGCGGCGCGGTGCGGCCGACGTGGTCTTCACCACCACCGACGGCTACCTGCTGGAGGGTCCGACGAGCTCGCTCGTGCTGCGGGTCGGGGACACGCTCGTGACCACGCGTCCGGAGAGCGGCATCCTTGCCGGCACCACCCAGGAGGACGTGTTCGCGTTCGCCGGTGAGCTGGGGCTGCGCAGCGAGGTCCGCGACGTGCGGATCGAGGAGCTGGCCGCGGCCGACGCCGCCTGGCTGATGAGCTCGGTGCGCCTCGGCGTCCCGATCACCGCGGTCGACGGGACGCCGAGGGCGTTCGATGCGGCACTCACGCAGCAGATCAACAGCCGGCTCATCGCGCGCCGCGCCTGACGCCGCTCAGTCTGAGGTCGCGCAGTCCGAAGCCCCACGCCGCTCCGCCCGGCACAGCGCCTGACACCGCGTCGGCCCGCCCCTCGCACGAGGAGCGGGCCGACGAACGGCAGCCGTCAGGCCAGGACGGCGACGTCCTCGAGCTCGGCCTCCTCGACCTGGGGCCGGCGGTTGAACGGACCGGCGGTGATCGACGTCCCGGCCACCACGGCCGCGACCAGCAGCATCGCGACCGAGATCCAGATCGCGACCGAGAACCCGTGCACAGCTGCGACCGCGACTGCGGTGGGGTCGCCCGCGCCGTGCGCCACGAGGTAGCGGGCCGTCGCCGAGGTCGCCACCGTGTTGAGCAGCGCGATGCCGATGGAGCCACCGACCTGCTGCGCCGTGTTCATGGTGGCCGAGGCCACCCCGGCGTCGCGCTGCTCCACCCCGAAGGTGGCCGTGCTCATCGCCGCCATGAAGTTCATGCCCATCCCCAGGCCGAGGAAGAACAGCGACGGCAGCACGTGCCCCAGGTAGGACGACCCGACCTGGATCTGGGTGAGGTAGGCGAGCGCGGCCGCGGCGATCACCAGTCCGGGCACCATGAGCCGACGCGGGGCGACGCGGGGCAGCAGCCGGCTGGCGATGGCCAGCGAGCCGGTCATCATGCCGACGGTCATCGGCAGGAAGGCCAGCCCGGTGCGCACCGGGGAGTAGCCCTGGACCACCTGGAGGTAGTACGTGAGGAACAGGAACACCCCGAACATGCCGACGGTGGTCAGCCCGATCGTGGCGAGCGCGCCCCCGCGGTTGCGGTCGCGGATCACACGCAGCGGCAGCAGCGGGTAGGCGACCCGCTGCTCGACGGCGACGAACAGGGACAGCAGCGCCAGGCCGAGCACGAACATGGACAGCACCAGGGCCGAGGTCCAGCCGCGCTGCTCCGCCTCGCCGAGCCCGTAGACGATGGCGAGCAGCCCGCCGCTGGCCAGCACGGCACCGGCCACGTCGAGCCGGGGGGCCGATGTCGGGCGGTGGTCGTGCAGGAACATCGCCGCGATGGCGACGGCAGCCACGGCGATCGGTGCGTTGACCAGCAGGCACCAGCGCCAGTCGAGGTACTGCGTGAGCAGCCCGCCGACGATGAGTCCGATGGCGGCGCCACCACCGGCGATGGCTCCGTAGATGCCGAAGGCGCGGGCGCGTTCACGCGGTTCGGTGAAGGTGACGGTGAGCATCGACAGCGCGGCCGGCGACAGCAGCGCTGCGAACACGCCCTGGAGGGCGCGGGCGCCGAGCAGCATCCCGGCGTTGACGGCCAGGCCGCCGATCGCGGAGGCGACGGCGAAGCCGATCAGCCCGATGAGCAGCGCGCGCTTGCGGCCGATGAGGTCGCCGATCCGGCCGCCGAGCAGCAGCATCCCGCCGAACGCGAGGGTGTAGGCCGTGATGACCCATTGCCGGTCGGCGTCGGAGATGCCCAGGTCGCGTTGGGCGGAGGGCAGGGCGATGTTCACGATGGTCATGTCGAGCACGACCATGAGCTGGGCCAGGCCGATGCCGACCAGTCCCCACCAGCGGCGGGGGTCGGTGGACGGGGTCATCGCCGGCGTCGGCGGCGGGCTCGTCGGGGCGGTGCCGAGGTGTGCGTCGCTGGGGGTCCCAGCGAGGTCGGGGCGTACGGGGTCCATGGCTGGCCTTCCGGAGGAGGGGGCGAGCTGCACCGCTCGTGGGGTCCAGCGGACTAGGCTGTTTCCTAGCCGGCCGGTAAGTTAGTCTGAAGGTACGACGCTACTTACTAGCCGTCAAGTCAGTTTCTGGACGACGGCGCCCCGAGAGACGGACCAAGGAAGGGTCGGCGAACGACCATGGCAGCCACGACGGCCGAGGCAGGCACCCGACGACGGGGCAACACCCGTGCCGAGATCCAGCAGGCCGCCCTCGGCCGGTTCACCGAGCAGGGCTACGACAAGACCTCGCTCCGGGAGATCGCCGAGGACCTCGGGATCACCAAGGCGGCCGTCTACTACCACTTCCGCTCCAAGGACGAGATCCTCGAGAGCCTCATGGGCGAGGCGACGACGCGGCTCGACGAGCTGGTGGCCTGGATCAAGCAGCAGCCGCACACGCGCGAGGTACGGCTGGAGCTGGTCACCCGGTTGTCAGCCGCGGCCTCCAACGGCCTCGGGGACCTCATGCGCTGCGTCCAGGTGAACGAGACCGTCCTGGACACCATGCCCGACCGCGTCAACCTCGCGCGACGCTACAAGCACGAGCTCTGGGAGGCCGCCACCCCGCCGGACGCCTCCGTGGCCGACCGGCTCCGGTTCCGGCTGGCCGTCATGGCCGTGCTGCTCGCCAGCCAGGGGATGGCCGACCTGGGCGGCACGGCGCAGGAGCGGTCGGCTGCGGCCCTTGAGGTGGCCACCGACCTCATGCCGTGACCGGGGCGCGGCGACCGGGCCGCGGGCCAGGTCAGTCGACGGTGACCTCGTGGACCCGCAGTGTCGAGGCGGCCAGGTACTCCTCGTCGACCTGGGCCCCCAGCCCCGCGACCGTCGGCACCGTGACCCGGCCGGCGTGGGCGACCACCGGGGGCAGCACGACGTCGCGGGCGTAGTACTTGTCCGAGCCGGACACGTCGGACGGCAGCGTGAACCCGGGCAACGAACTGAGCGCGACGTTGGCGTAGCGGCCGACGCCGAACTCGTGCATCCCGCCGCACCAGACGCCGAGCCCGGCCGAGGAGGCCAGGTCGTGCGCGGCGACCGCGGTCGTGAGCCCGCCCATCCGGGAGACCTTGATGTTGAGCACCCGTCCGGCCTTCAGCTCCAGAGCCAGGCGCAGGTCGGCCAGCGACTCCACCGACTCGTCGAGGCAGACGGGGGTGTCGACCGTGGCGGCGAACCGGGCGTGCGCGAGCAGGTCGCGCGGGGCGAACGGCTGCTCGATCATCGTGAGGCGGTACTCGTCGAGCGCGCGCAGTGCCGCGAGGTGCTCGTCGGACTCGGTGTAGACCCCGTTGGCGTCGACGTGCACGTCCAGGTCCGGGTAGGCGCCGCGCACCGCACGCACCGGCTCGACGTCCCAGCCGGGCGCGATCTTGAGCTTGACCCGCGGGTAGCCGTGGCCGACGTGCAGGGCCACCTGCTCCAGCAGGGCATCGATCGTCGGCTCGATGCCCAGTGACACCCCGGCGACGACCTCGGTGCGCGTCCCGCCGAGCGCGGCGGCCAGCGGGACACCGGTGGCCTCGGCGAACAGGGACCATGCGGCCACGTCGACCCCGGCCTTGGCGAACTCGTTGCCGCGCACCTTGCGCCACAGCGCGCCCATCTGCGACGGGTGGTCCCAGTGCGCGCCCAGCACGGCGGGCAGCAGGTAGTCGCGGGCCACCAGCCAGCAGGTCTCGACGTTCTCGGCGTTGTAGTAAGGGTCGGCGGCCGAGGCGATCTCGCCCCAGCCGACCGCACCGTCCTCGTCGACCAGGCGCACCAGGATGTGGTCGAGGTGTCCCTTGCGGTGCGAGCTGGTCTGGAACTCGTGCACCAGGTCCAGGCGCACCAGGTGCAGGGATGCGGCGACGACGCGGATGGCTCAGTCCTCCGGGGTCGGGCCGGGATGGGCGTCCCCGGCGAGGTAGAGGCCCAGGTCGGCCGCGAGCTGGTCGCGGGCGGCGATCCGGCGCCGGGCGCCCTTGGCCGAGGCCCCCACCAGGGTGGCCAGGATGTGCGAGACCGCGACGACGGCCGTGGGGGAGTCGACGAACGACGCGGACCCGGTGTCGACGACGACGGTCACGGCCGCCTTGGCCGCCAGCGGCGCATCGGCCGCGTCGGTGATCGCGACCAGCGACCCGCCCGCAGCGGCGAACGCCGTGGCCAGCGCGGCCGTCTCGCGCCGGTAGCGGCGGAACGAGAAGGCGACGAGCACATCGCTCGCGGTGACCTCGGCGAGCACGTCGAGCGCCGGGACGGTCGCGTCGTCGATGAGGTGCACATGCGAGCAGCTCACCGCAAGGTCGGTGGCCAGCAGCGTCGCGAACGCCAGGGACTTGCCGGTGCCGGTGACGTAGCGCCGACGCGCCGCGACCACGAGGGCCGCGGCGGCGGGCAGCGCACCGGACTCGGCGACCTGGCCCAGGGTGGCGACCAGGTGCCCGTCCTCGGCCTGCACCAGGCGGCGGACGAGGGTCTCGGCGCTGGGCCGGCCGGCCAGCCGCGCGGCGAACCGGTCGTCGACCGTGCCGTCCGCTGCGCCGTCGTCCGCGGCCCGCGCCCCCACGCCCACGGCGGTCACGCGGTGGCGGCCGACGGGTGGTCGGCGGCCGGTTCGAAGCGGTACACCGAGGTCAGCTCGTCGATCCGGCGGCAGGACACCGCGACCAGTCCGAGGCCGAACAGCTCGGGCAGCGCGTAGTGCACCCGGGACCGCGAGATCCGCGCGGCCTCCGGGTCACGCGCGGTGACCTCGTTGATGCGGGCGGGCACCGGCAGGTACCAGGCGTCGCGGTCGGCCGGCTGCGGTACGCCCCAGCGCCGGCCCTCGGGGTCGACGATCGGCGGCTCGGCGTCGTGGTGGTCCACCCCCGCGGTGATCGGCGTGGTGTCGGTGATGTCCCACTCGACGACGAGCCGGTCGGTGCCAGGACCGTAGAACTCGGGGTGGAACCAGCGTGCCCGGGCGCCGAGCACATCGAGGTTGAAGTGGGCGTTGCGGGCGATGAGCGGGTCGTAGGCCCAGCGCATGGTGCGTGCACCGTGCGCGAGCGCGATGCGGGCCTGCTCGCGCTTGAGCCGCCGGCCCAGGCCCCGGCCCTGCACGTCGGCCGCCACCACGGCGGCCTGCGAGTAGTGGTACGTGCGGCCGTCCTGGTCGGCGCCGGCGAAGCCGTAGGCGAAGGCCACCACCCGCCCCTCCGGCGTGAGCACGCCGACGACGGATCCGCCGTTGGCCGCGAGCGCCGACAGCAGCCGCGGGTTCACCCCGTGCGCCGGGTCGGTGTACCCGAACACCTCGCGGTAGAGCTGCGCCGCGGCCTGCAGGTGCGACGAGTCGGTCAGCCCCGTGACGACGAGGTCGTCGGGCGCCGCGTCGAGCGACCTGTCTGCGGTCACCGTGCTCACCATCTTCCGCTCCCTGCACCGACTGTGCCGGGGCCGCTGCGCGGACCCCGGGGGCGGCCTCGGGTCCCGCCCTGCCGGGCCCGCGCCGACGGGCCACCTCGGTCCGTGCGAGGGATCATACGTCACGGCTTTCGCACCGAACAGTGCCGTCTCAGCAGGATTGCCCCATCGGCACCCGTGGCATACGTTGCGTATCCATGAGCAGCTTGATGGAGTGCGCGGAACAGCGGGCCGACGAGGACGTCGAACGGCTGATCGCCTGGACCCAGGTCGAGACGCCGACCGGCGACCGGGCCGCGCTCGACGGCTTCGCCTCGCGGGTGGCCGCCGAGGTGGGGGCCTACGGTGCCACGTCCCGACGGGTGCCGCTGCCGCAGGGCGACGCGCTCGTCGTCGAGCTCGCCGGGCGCGGACCGCTGGCCGACGCCGCGCCCGCGGTGCTGCTCGCCCACCACGACACGGTGCACGCCGTCGGGTCGCTCGCCGGCGCCGTGCCGCTGCGCCGCGAGGGTGATGTGCTGCACGGTCCCGGCGTCTTCGACATGAAGGGCGGGCTCGTCGCCGCGGTGTCGGCGTTCGCCCTGCTCGTCGGCCACGACCACCGGCCCGTGCGGCTGCTGCTCACCCCCGACGAGGAGATCGGCTCACCGTCGTCGGCCGGCACGGTCGTGGCGCAGGCCACCGGCGGCGCCTACGTGCTGGGCCTCGAACCGCCGCACCCCGACGGCGCGCTCAAGACCAGCCGGATGGGCTCCACCCGGTGGCAGCTCGCCGTCACCGGCCGCGCCTCGCACGCCGCGCTCGACCCCGGCGCCGGTATCAACGCCATCGACGAGCTGGTCGACCAGCTGCTCGCCGTGCGGGCTCTGGCCGCCCGTCACCCGCAGGTGCTCGCCAACGTCGGGGTGATCGACGGCGGCGGACGCACCAACGTCGTGCCGGACGCCGCGCGCGCCGTCGTCGGCCTGCGGTTCCTCGACCAGGAGACCGAGACCGCCGTCCTGGCCGAGCTCGCCGGCCTCGAACCGGTCCGTCCCGGCGCGATCGTCTCGCCGTCCGTGCTCACCCGCCGGCCCGCCTGGGGCCCGTCGCCGGCGACCGATGCGCTGCTGGCCTCCGTCGTCGCGGCCGGTGCCCCCCTCGGCCTGCAGATCAGCGGACGGGCCGCGACCGGGGCCGCCGATACGAACCTCACCGGCGGCGCCGGCATCCCCTCGCTCGACGGCCTCGGACCGGTCGGCGCCGGCGCGCACGCCGTGACCGAGCACGTGCTGCTCTCCTCGATCACGCAGCGCGCCGCCCTGCTCGCGGCGGTGCTCAGCACGGTGTGACGCCGCCAGCTCAGGCCAGGGCGCCGCGCCAGGTGAGGAGTGCGTGCCGCTGGTCGGCGTCCAGACCGGCCCGGTCCATGAGGTCGGGCAGGTCGATGCCGGCGTAGGCGTCGCGCACCGCCTGCTCGGTGCTGCTGCCGTGCCGGGCGCACAGCTCCTCGAGCTCCGGCTCCCGGTTCGGACGGCCCCGGGCGGCCGCGACCCGGTCGGCGGTGCGGACGGTCTGGAGGTAGTCGTCGACGACGGCGTCGGGGTCGACGTCGGCCGCCGCCAGCAGCAGGAGCGCCACCAGGCCGGTCCGGTCGCGTCCGCCCAGGCAGTGCAGCAGCACGCCGCCGGGCCGCGCGCCGACGGCCGCGGCCAGCGCCGCACCCGCCCGCTCGGGCATCCGCCGCAGGTGCGGCAGGTAGTACAGCGCGGTCCCCACCAGACCGTTGTCCCAGTAGCCGGCCCAGAACTGCGCGTCGGCCCGGTTGTCGAGGTCCACCTCGACCACGTCGAAGCCCACCGCCGACGGGCCGCCGGACCCCGACGCGTCCGACGCCGGCGACCGCGGTGGCGCCGTCGGGATCCGATCGCGCTCGACGGGTTGGCGCAGGTCGACGAGCGTCCGCACACCCAGGGCGTGCAGCCGGGCCCATCCCCGGTCGGTCACCCGGTCGGGCACCTCGGAGCGGAAGAACACCCCCGACGGTGTGGTGGACCCGTCGCGCCGCCGCAGCCCGCCCAGGTCGCGGGCGTTGTGCAGACCTTCGACACCGAGATCCCGCGACACGCCCGCCCCACCGTCAACCACCCCACGACACTAGGTCCGGACGCCCGGGCGCGAGGGTCGGACACCGCGCGTTCACCGGGAGGCTGCCCCTGGGACGCCGGGCGGTCCTAGCATCCGGGCATGAGCACACCGGTCCCAACCCCTGCGGCGGCGCAGGTCGGCGAGTCACCGCGCACCTCCCACATCGTCGCCTGGGCGGCCTGGGACTGGGGGTCGTCGGCCTTCAACGCGGTCGTGACGACCTTCGTTTTCACCGTGTGGCTCACCGGGTCCTCGTTCGCCGAGACGGGCGCGGACGTCGAGGCGGCCAAGGCGTTGCACAGCCAGTGGCTCGGGTGGGGGTTGGCGATCGCCGGGGTGCTGGTCGCCGTGCTCGCCCCGGCGCTCGGCACGCTCGCCGACGCCGCCGGCCGCCGCAAGCCGCTGCTGGGCGTCGCATCCCTCGTCGTCGCGCTGTCCGTGCTCGCCATGTGGTTCGTGAAGCCGACGCCGGGCGCCATGACGAGCAACGTGCTGCTCGGCATCACGCTGCTCGCGGTGGGGACCGTGTTCTTCGAGATCGGGTCCGTGGCCTACAACGCCCTGCTCGTGCAGATCACCACACCGCGCACCATCGGCCGGGTCAGCGGCATCGGCTGGGGCTCGGGGTACGTCGGCGGGATCGTGCTGCTGCTCGTGCTGTTCGTCGGGTTCATCAACCCCGACGTCGGCTGGTTCGGCGTCACGTCGGCCGACGGGCTGAACATCCGGGTGTCGATGCTGGTCGCGGGCCTGTGGGCGCTGGTGTTCTCGCTGCCGGTGCTGCTCGTCGTCCCCGACCGGGCCGGCACCGTGTCGCGCCGGATCGGCATGGGCGAGGCGTACCGGTCCATCGGGCGGCACATCGCGTCGCTGTGGCGCACCCGCCGGGCGACGCTCAAGTTCCTCATCGCGTCCGCGGTGTTCCGCGACGGTCTGGCCGGGGTGTTCACCTTCGGCGGGGTGCTGGCGGCCGGCTCGTTCGGCTTCACCTCGCAGGAGGTCATCCTGTTCGCCATCGCCGCCAACGTGGTGGCCGGCGCCGCGACCATCTCGGTCGGCTGGCTCGACGACCGGTTCGGGCCGCGTCGGGTGGTCACCTCCTCGCTCGTCGTGCTGGTGATCGCCGGATCGGCCGTGTTCGCGCTGCACTCCTACGGCAAGCCGGTGTTCTGGGTGTTCGGGCTGGCGCTGTCGGCCTGCGTCGGGCCGGCACAGTCCGCCTCGCGCGGACTCCTCGCGCGGTTGTCCGACCCGGGCCGCGAGACCGAGATGTTCGGGCTCTACGCCACGACCGGGCGGGCCGCGACCTTCCTCGCCCCGGCCGCCTGGTCGACCGCCATCGCCATCGGCGGCGCGCAGTACTGGGGCATCCTCGGTGTGGTCGCGGTGCTGGCCGCCGGTCTGGCGCTGTTCGTCCCGGTCAGGTTCCCGCGTGGGCTCGGCGTCGACGGCCGCGCGGATGTGACTCCGCTGGTGGCGGTGCCGTGAGCGCGGTGCCGGCCGGCGCCTCCGACGGCGCCCCGCACGCCGGCTGGGCGCCGGACCGCCTGCTGCCCGGGTTCGAGGCCCGGCAGCTCCCCGCGTGGGTGCCGCCCGAAGCCTCGCTCGCCTCTCGCCTCGCCGCCGCCGGACGCGATGACCCGGTGCTCACCCTCGTGCGCCCCGTCGACGGACCTGATGCACCGCGCGGCGTCGTCGTGCACCTGCACGGCTACAACGACTACTTCTTCCAGACGCATCTGGTCACCGCCCTGGCCGACGAGGGCTGGGCGTTCCTGGCGGTCGATGCGCGGCGGTGCGGCCGGTCGTGGCGTCCGGACGAGGTGCCGCACTACCAGGCCGACCTGCGCGAACAGGCCGACGATCTGGGGCAGGCGGTCCGCGCGGCCCGCGCACTGCACCCAGGGGTGCCGGTGGTGGTGCACGGCCACTCGACGGGCGGGCTGGTCGCGGCGCTGTGGTCGCACGCCCACCGCGAGCACGGCGGGGCCGACGCGCTGGTGCTCGACTCCCCGTTCTTCTCGGTGACCAACTCCTGGATCCAGCCGCTCGCCGATACGGCCCTGCCGACCATCGCCCGACGCACCCCGCTGCGCGCCATGTCCACGGCACCCTCCCGGTACGCCGCCCGGCTGCTCGACCGGTGGGACTTCGACACGACGCTCAAGACGCCCGACGGGGTCCCGGCCCGCGCTGCCTGGCTGGCCGCCGTGCGCTCGGGGCAGCTGCGGGTGGGCCGGGGGCTGGCGGTGCCCGTGCCGGTGCTGCTCGCCCACTCGGCGCGGTCGGGGCTCGACGCACTCGACAACCCGGGCCTGGACTCGCAGGACACCGTGCTCGACGTGGTGCCGATGGTCAGGATCGGCCTGGGCGTCGGACCGGCCGTCACCGAGGTGTCGATCGAGGGCGGCGTGCACGATCTCGCGCTGTCGACCGATGGGCCGCGCGAGGTGTACCTGCGCACAGTGCTCGACTTCCTGAAGACAAGGGTGGGTGGATGAACCAGGCGGTCACGGGCGGGGCGGTCACGGCGGGGGCGGTCACGGGCGGGGCGGGCCCGGCGCTCTTCGGACCTGGCGGGCGCGCCGCCGTCATCGGCCACCGCGGCAGCTCCTGGGTCGCGCCGCAGAACACGTTGGCGTCGTTCGAGGCCGCATGCCGGGCGGGTGCTGATGCGATCGAGCTCGACCTGCAGCTGACGGCCGATGGGACGGTCGTCGTCATCCACGACGACGAGGTGGATGCGACCACCAACGGGTCCGGCCGGGTCGGGATGCTGACCGCGGCCGAGCTGCGCGAGCTCGATGCGGGGTCGTGGTTTGCGCCGGCGTTCGCGGGCGCGCGGGTTCCGCTGTGGCACGAGGTGCTGGAGCTGGTGCAGCGCCATCCGCAGGTGGGGCTGCTGGTCGAGCTCAAGGGCGACTGGACGACGGAACAGGCGGTGCTGGCGCTCGACCCGCTGCTGGCCGCCGGGCTCGGACCGCGCAGCATCGGCCAGAGCTTCTCGCGGTCGACCGTCGCCGCCGTGCGCGAGGCCGCCCCCGAGCTGCGCCGCGGGCTCCTGGTGGAGAAGCCTACGGACGACCTTCTCGACGTCTGCGCCGAGCTGCAGGTGGTGACCTGCAACCCTGGTGGGTCGCTGATCCAGGCCGACCCAGGGCTGGTCGACCGGCTGCATCGGGCCGGGCTGGCCGTCATGGTGTGGACCCTGGACGAGGACTGGATGTGGCGCGAGGCCGTCGCTCTGGGCGTCGACGCGATCATCACCGACCGTTCGGACCGGCTCGCCGGCTGGCTCGCGGGGTTCGGCGCCGGGGAGTCGGCGGGCTGAGGCCCTCGGTTGCCGACGGCCCGGTCAGCAGCCGGGGTCGTGGGGGTACTGGGTGCAGTTGCCGCGGGTCAGGTGGGCGGAGGCCTCCCGGATCTCGAACGTGGGGCTGGTGGTCACGGTCGTGGCGGTGCCTGGGACCGGCCGGACCGTGGGGTCGTCATCGACCGTGTAGGTCGCGGCCCACGTCGTGGTGAGCGTGACCTGCCCGGTACCGGGCTCGGTGTACGGGTAGGACACGTCCTGGTCCGGGTACGGGTGCCCGGGACTGGTCG
>JAHIJU010000501.1 GCA_018898235.1 Actinomycetota bacterium
CACCACCGACGCCGTGTCCCACACAACCCGCACCCGGCTCACGACGCTGCTCACAGTGCTGCCAGCTCGTCGTGCAGCATTTCAAGGCACGACGCGTCGATGCCGCAGAGCGGGTGGCCGGTCGCCTTCCGGATCGTGGTGAAGTGCTCGACGGCGTGAATCAGCTCGTCCTTCGGAACCGGCCCGGCAGCAAGCCCGAAGGCAGTCGCTCGCGCCCAGGCGCGGAGCGTCCGCACGTCGACCTCAGCGAGCCCGCATACCTCATGCTCGATGTCGCTCACGAGGCCACCGCCTCAGACCGGCGACCGGCCTGCCGATGGGCCGGGCGAGACTCCCGCCACACTTCGAGGTCGACCACGACCCCAGGGCATGAATCAGCGGGTTCGGGGTTCAAGTCCCTGATGGCGCACAGATGGGGCCTCCGACCAGCAACGATGCTGGCGGGGGCCCTTGTCGTTGGTGGGACCGGTCACGGGCGGGACAGCGTCAGGATCTCGGCGCCGTCCTGCGTGATGGCGATCGTGTGCTCGCTGTGCGCCGTGCGGCAGCCCGTGGCACTCCGGAGCGTCCAGCCGTCGGGGTCGGTGATGAGCTCCGCGGTGTCGACCATCACCCACGGCTCCAGTGCGAGCAGCAGACCGGGGCGCAGGGTGTAGCCGCGACCGGGCCGTCCTGCGTTCGGGACGTGCGGATCCTGGTGCATGGTCGATCCGATGCCGTGACCGCCGAAGTCGGTGTTGACGGGGTAGCCGGCCGCGCCGAGGACGGTGCCGATGGCGTGGGAGATGTCGCCGAGTCGCGCCCCGGGGCCGGCGACGGCGATCCCCGCATCGAGCGCGCGTTCGGTCGCGTCGATCATCGCGACATCTGCCGGGGCCGGGGAGCCGCCCACGACGAAGCTGATCGCGGAGTCGCTCGCGATCCCGTCGAGGGTGACGGCGAGGTCGAGCGAGAGCAGGTCCCCCTCGGCGAGCGCGTAGTCGTGGGGGAGCCCGTGCAGCACGGCGTCGTTGACCGAGGTGCAGATGAAGTGACCGAAGGGTCCGCGTCCGAAGGGCGGCGCGTAGTCGACGTAGCAGGACACCGCACCGGCCTCGGCGATCATGGCCCTGGTCCAGCGATCGATGTCCAGCAGGTTCGTGCCGACCGTGGTGCGGCTCCGCATGGTCTGCAGGATGCCGCCGACCAGGGCGCCGGTGTCGCGTGCGCGCGCCAGCTCGTGGGTGGTGAGGATCTCGATCATGATGGGCCCCTTCTGTGACCAATAACTATACCGGCCATACTATCCCGGTACTATGATCGGTGTCATGGTCAGGCTGCCGCTCACCCCCGCTGAGGTCGAACGCGGCCGGCGCCTCGGTGCCCTCCTGCGTCGCGCCAGGGGAGAACGCCCGATGCTCGAGACCGCCCTCCAGGCGCACGTCTCGCCGGAGACTCTCCGCAAGATCGAGACGGGCCGCATCGCGACCCCCTCCTTCCCGACCATCGCAGCGATCGCCGAGGTTCTCGGCCTCTCCCTCGACGCCGTGTGGGCCGAGATGAACCTGCCCGTGCGCGGGACCGAACCGACCGGTGTCGGCGGGTTCGCGGGGGAGCGGTTGGCCTCCTAGGTCCCGTCCCGCCTCGGCGGCCGTGCTCGGACCACGTGTTCGGGGCGCAGACCTCTCACACGTGGGCGCACCTGGCCGATGTGGGTCGTGCCCCGAACGCTGCCCTCATCCGAGTCCCCCACGAGGCATCCCATGTCGCAGTCCACCCCTGCCCCCGCCATGTCCGCAGCACGCCGTCCTGGCGTCTGGTCGCGTCTGTCCATCCGGGCGAAGGTGCTCGCCCCGGCCGTGGTGGGGGCGCTCGTCGCGCTCATCATCGGCACCGTCGGACTGGTCAACCTCAGCGCCAGCGCCCAGCACAGCCGGGACATCTACGAGCAGAACCTGCAAGGGGTCCGTGCGCTCACCGACGTGCTGGTGACCCGCAAGAGCGTCTCGTTGAGCATCCGCGACACCTTCCTCGCCGGTGACGGACCGGACGCCGCGTCGACGGCCCAGGAGTACGCCGACCTGCAGGCGAAGTTCGTCACCCAGCTCGACGCATACCTGAGCACCGGGGTCACGGCTCAGGACGGGCAGCGGGTCGCCGATCTCAAGACCGCGTTCCAGAAGTACATCGCGGCGGTGCCGACGGTGCTCGACCCGTACGTACGGGCCGGCGACGGGCAGGGCTGGCTGGCCGCGAACAACGAGCAGCTCGCCCCGCTCGCCGAGGACATCAGCTCAGGTCTGGGCGACCTCATCGCGAGTGAGGACACCCAGGCTGCGAGAAGCGCGGCGGATGCGGCCTCCGCCTACCGCCAGGCGCGCATCGTGAGCATCATCCTGCTGGTCCTTGGCATCGGGGCCGGGCTCGGTATCGCGCTGGTCGTCGCCAGCAGCGTGACCCGCTCCGTGCGACCGCTGCAGGAGGGCCTGGCACGCCTGGCCGACGGTGACCTCGCCACCGAGACGGTCGTGACCTCGGGCGACGAGGTCGGTCGGATGGCCGAGTCGCTCGAACGCGCACGGGTCGCGTTGCGTGAGTCCATCTCGGCGATCGGCGGCAATGTCGTGCGGCTGGCGGGTGCCGCCGTCGACCTGCGGGGCACGTCCTCCGGGCTTGCGACGGCCGCCCATGAGTCCTCCGCGCTGGCGCAGTCGGTCTCGGTCGCCGCCGAGCGGGTCTCGGGCAACGTCCAGACCGTCGCCGCGGGCGCCGAGGAGATGGGCGTCTCGATCCGGGAGATCGCGACGAATGCGTCGGAGGCCGCCCGGGTGGCGGGGCAGGCGGTCAACGAGGCCGCCAGCACGACGCAGACCGTGTCGAGGTTGGGCGAGTCCTCGGCGCAGATCGGCACGGTGGTCGGGTTGATCACCTCGATCGCGGAGCAGACCAACCTGCTCGCCCTGAACGCGACCATCGAGGCAGCCCGGGCGGGTGAGGCAGGCAAGGGGTTCGCCGTCGTCGCCTCCGAGGTCAAGGAGCTGGCCCAGGAGACTGCGCGCGCCACGGAGGAGGTCGCCCAGAAGATCACCACGATCCAGGGCGACACCGACGAGGCCGTGGCGGCGATGGGACGGATCTCGCAGATCGTCGCCCGGATCGACGACTACCAGTCGACGATCGCCGCGGCGGTCGAGGAGCAGACCGCGACGACCAACGAGATCACGCGCAACGTCACGGAGGCGGCGACCGGGACGCAGGGGATCGCCGGGAACGTCACGGCGGTCGCGGCGGCGGCCGCCGGTGCGACGGACGGCGCCCACGCGGCCGATCAGGCCGCGGCCGAGCTGTCGGGGATGGCCGCCGATATGGAGTCGCTCGTCGCGCGCTTCCGCTGGTGACGGGGCGAGGGTCGGGCCTCGAGCCGGGCGAACGAGCCCGTCCGCCGGGCTCGTCTGAATCATGAGACAGATCGTCCTGCTATATGGACGGATGCCGGCGCCCGGGGCTACGTTCTCCGGGTGACGACCAGCGCTCACGACCCGGCCCACCGCGACGTCTACACGCACGGGCACCACGAGGCGGTGCTGCGTTCGCACCGCTGGCGCACGGCCGCCAACTCGGCCGCCTACCTGGTGCCCGAGCTCGAACCGGGCTTCCGGCTGCTGGACGTCGGCGCCGGACCCGGCACCATCTCGATCGACCTGGCCCGGTACGTCGCCCAGGTGGTCGGGGTCGACGCGTCCGCGCAGGTCGTGGCGCAAGCCCAGGCCGCGGCGCACGAGGCTGGGGCGACCAATGTCAGGTTCGAGGTCGGTGACGCCTACCAGCTGGCGTTCGACGACGACTCGTTCGACGTCGTGCACGCCCACCAGGTGCTCCAGCACCTGAGCGACCCGGTGGCCGCACTGCGTGAGATGCGCCGGGTCACCCGGCCGGGCGGGATCGTCGCCGTCCGGGACTCCGACTACTCGGCGATGACCTGGTACCCGCCATCGGCCGGGATGGACCGTTGGCGGGAGCTGTACCTGCAGGTCACGCGCTCGAACCAGGCGGACGCCGACGCCGGTCGCAAGCTCGCCGCGTGGGTGCGGGCGGCAGGGTTCGACCCGGCGGGCATCGTCGCCGATGCCGGCGTGTGGTCCTTCGCGTCCCCGGCGGACCGCAGCTGGTGGTCCCAGCTGTGGGCCGAGCGGTCCGTGTCCTCGGACTTCGCGCACCAGGCCGTCGAGCGGCAGCTCGCCGACGACGGCGTGCTGGAGCAGATCGCCGCGGCGTGGCGGACGTGGGGCCAGGAGCCCGACGGGTGGTTCGCGGTGCTGCACGGCCAGGTGCTCGCGCGGGCCTGAGACCCCCGCGCGACCCCGGCCGGGCGGTCAGAGCACGCGACGGGCCCCTGTGCTCCCCGACACCCGCCGACCTGCGGTGATGTACGGCTCGAGCGCGCGCAGGAACTTCTCCCGATTGGCGTCGTTGAGGTCGACCTCGTAGGTCGTGTCCTGCCAGGCGAACCGGATCGTCCGGGCGCCCTCGGTACCGTCGAGGTCGTCGATGAGGGTCACGATCGTCTGCTGGGCCATGGGGACATGGTTTCTCCCGAGGCCGCGGCTGTCGATCCGACGCCCCGCGAGCGCCGGATCGGGTGCGGGCGCTAGGCGCTGCTCGTGGGTCGGTACAGATCCGCCTCGAACCGGTAGGCGTCGCCGCGGTAGTGGTTGACACCGATCAGGATCGGCGTCGAGTCCGTGGTGTAGGCGACCTCCGAACCGACGAGCACGGGGGAGCCCACGGGGACGCCGAGCAGCCGGGCGAGGCGTTCGTCGGCGGCGGCGGCCTGGACGGAGTAGGCGGAGCGGTGGATCGCGACGCCGCACCGCCGCTCGAGCTCGTCGTACAGCGACCGGTCCGTCAGATCCGCGTCGGCGAGCGCGGGTGCCCGGTCGAGCACGATGGCGATGGTGTCGACGCAGACGGGGGTGCCGTCCATCCCGCGCAGCCGGTCGAGCTGGATGACGGGGGCCGACGGCGCGATGCGGAGCTTGTCCGCCTCGTCGAGCGTGGAGGCTCGCACCTGCTGGACGAGCACGGCGGCGGTCGGGGTCAGACCTCGGGCGCGCGCCATCTCGGTGAAGGACTGCAGTGTGCTGGGTGGTTCACCGATCACCTGCCGCGGGACGAACCAACCGCGCTGGGCCGAGCGTTCGAGCCGGCCTTCGTGCTCGAGCGTGGTGAGCGCGACCCGCAGGGTCACCCGGGAGACTCCCAGGCGCTCGGCCAGGTCGCGCTCGCCCGGCAGTCGGGCACCGGGGGCGTGCACGCCGTGCTCCAGCTCCTGGACGAGTGCCTGGTAGGCGCTGTCGGTGACGGGGGATCTGGCCATGGGAGGACTCTATACCAGTAAGCCACGGTGGGCCATTCTGGTCTGTCTTTCGCGCATCACTGGACTAACTGGTCTTGAACTCACTAGGGTCGTCGACATCGGGAGTCGGCACCCCCGCGTACTCCGAGGCGATGGCGCCTCGCGCACCGACCCGAAGACATGGAGCCTCACCATGCACATCACCGACATGCGACGCGCCGCGGTCGCGGGTGCGTTCGCAGCGCTCGCCCTCGCGGCCTCCGCCGCCTGCACCCCGGGCGGCAGCTCCGCCTCCTCGACCACCGCGGCGTCCGACGTCTCGACCGACGTCGCCGCGGCCGGCAACGTGACGATCAAGGTCTCCGACTTCTGGGGCTCGGCCGAGGGCGAGTGGATGACCTCCCTCATCGCAGGCTTCGAGGCGAAGTACCCCAACGTCACCATCGACCGCACCCAGGAGGACTGGTCGCAGCTGCTGACCACCCTGAACCTGCAGCTCACCGACGCCGACGGCCCGTGCATCGCCAGCGCGAACAACGGCTGGGCGTCCCTGGGCACCCTCGCCAAGGGTGGTCTCGTCCGCAACCTGGACGACTACTCCAAGGCCTACGGCTGGGACAGCCTCATCCCGGCGACCATCGCCCGGCAGAACGAGTTCACCACCGACTTCGCCACCATCGGCTCCGGGTCGCTGTTCGCCACCCCCGTCGCGCGGGTCTCGATGATCGGCCTGTACTACAACGTCGACAAGCTCAAGGCCCTCGGCCTGAAGCCGCCGAGCACGCTCGCCGAGCTGGAGTCCGCGGCGACGAAGGCCAAGGCAGCGGGTCAGATCCCCTTCGCCTACGGCAGCCAGGACGGCGGCAGCGCCATCCTGCTCGGACTGCAGGCGCTGTACGGCACGGCCGACTCGATCAACGACTACGTCTACGGCGACACCGCCGTGAGCGCGAAGGACACCGGCCTGCTCGACGCGTCGAAGGAGCTGAAGACCTGGGCCGACAACGGGTGGCTCACCCCCGGGTTCGAAGGTGTGGACTACAACACCGCGGTCGCCAACTTCGTCGGCGGCGACGGCGTGTTCCGCTTCGAGTACACCGGCTCGCTCGGACTGAGCGCCGACCAGCAGTCGAAGTTCGGCTACATCCAGCTGCCGCAGGTCGCCGACTCCGCGACGACGGTCGGCGTCGGTGCGGCGCCGGGCGCCATGGTCATCTCCGCCGCCTGCACCCATCCCGACGTGGCCGCCGCGTTCCTCGACTACCTCATGTCCACCCAGGCCGCCCAGACCGCCGTCGACCACGGGATGATCCCGCTGCTGCACTCCGACGTCACGGTCCCGGCCAGCATGGGCACGCTCAGCAGCGAGGCGGCCGGCGCAGCCGCGGTCGGTGCCAGCGACGGCTTCGTGCCGTACTTCGACTGGTCGTCGACCACCATGCTGGACACGATCACGGCCCAGATGCAGCAGATGTACGCCGGCAAGACCACCCCTGAGCAGCTGGTCGACGCCGTCGACGCCGACCGCAAGACCGGCCTCGCCGGGCGCGCGGGCTGACATGCCCGGACCCGGCAACGACGTCGTGCGAGGCGCTTCCCTCGTCGATCGCACGACGCCCGCCCACCGGGTGCGCGCCCGCTCCTTGCGAGCGCGCGCCCGGTGGACCGGGCTGGCCTTCGCGGCGCCGCCGCTGGCCCTCTACGGCTTCGTGGTCCTCTGGCCGCTGCTCCAGTCGGTGCAGTACTCGTTCTTCGACTGGGACGGTGTCTCGCAGGCCACCTGGGTAGGGCTGAAGAACTACACCGGCTTCCTCACCGACCCCGTGCTGCGTTCCAGCCTCGGGCACGTGCTCGTGCTCATCGTGTTCTTCTCGTTGCTGCCGATCGCGCTCGGGTTGCTGTCCGCCGCGATGCTCACCCGGGCCCGGCAGCCGGGGATGGGTCTGTTCCGCTGGATCTTCTTCCTGCCGCAGGTGCTCACCTCGGTCGTCGTCGCCCTCATGTTCAAGCGGATCTACTCCTCCGAAGGCTCGCTCAACACCCTGCTCGACGCGATCGGGCTCGGCGGGCTGACCAGGGCGTGGCTGGCCGACTTCACCTGGGCGCTGCCGGCGCTCGGCCTGATCGGCACCTGGGTGACCTTCGGGTTCTGCATGGTGCTGTTCATCTCCGGCACCTCCGCGATCCCCGACGAGCTCTACGAGGCGGCCCGGGTCGACGGCGCCGGTGCGGTGCGGGAGTTCTTCGCCGTCACGCTGCCCGGGCTGCGCGGCCAGATCGGTGTCGCGCTCACCCTCACCATCACGGCCGCGCTGCGCACCTTCGACCTGGTGTGGGTCACCACCCGGGGCGGGCCCGGCACCTCGACCATGACCCCGGCCGTGCTGCTGTACCGGGCGGCCTTCCAGAACCCCGACGTCGGCAGGGCGGCTGCCATCGGAGTCGTGATGGCCGTCGTGTGCCTGCTCATCGCGCTGGCCATCACCCGGATCACGGAGAAGGACTGATGCGCGCCTCCCGCACCGAGCAGGTAGCCAACTACGTCGTGCTCGTCGTCATCTCGCTCGTCGTGCTGTGGCCCGCGGCCACCTTCGTGCTCGCGGCACTCAGCTCGGACCGCGCCGGACGGCCCGGGGGCGTGCACTGGGACAACTTCGTGACGGCCTGGCAGCAGGCCGACTTCTCGCGGGCCATGACCGTCTCGATCACCATCGCCGTCGCCGCGTCGATCGGTCAGGTGCTGCTCGCGGTCCTCGGCGGCTACGGCTTCGGCGTGCTCGGCGTGGCGGGGCAGAAGGTGCTGTTCCCGGTCGTCCTGCTCGGGCTGATGATCTCGCTCGAGGCGATCATCGTGCCGCTGTACTACCAGTTCCGGTCG
>JAHIJU010000055.1 GCA_018898235.1 Actinomycetota bacterium
CGTCCTCGTCGTCATCCCGACCTACAACGAGCGCGACACGATCGGGTCGGCTCTGGGGCGGCTGGCCGAGCACGCACCAGAGGTCGATGTCCTGGTGGTCGACGACGGTTCACCCGATGGCACGGGTGAGCTCGTCGAGCAGATCGCGGCGTCGGAGGCAGCGGCGGGATCGTCTCGGACGATCTCCGTGATGCACCGCTCGGGGAAGCTCGGGCTCGGGACGGCGTACGTCCAGGGCTTCGGCTGGGCGCTCGAGCGTGGCTACACCACGATCGTCGAGATGGACGCCGACGGCTCCCACCGGGCCCAGGACTTGCCGTCGCTGCTCGCGAGGACCGCCGACGCGGATCTGGTCATCGGGTCACGCTGGATGCGCGGGGGACGGGTCGTGAACTGGCCGATGCGCCGCGAGATCTTGTCCCGCGGCGCGAACCTGTACACCCGGGTGGCTCTCGGCCTCGGCGTGAAGGACGGGACGGCGGGCTTTCGCGCCTACGACGCCGACCTGCTGCGCGCCATCCCGCTCGACGAGGTCGCCTCGCACGGCTACGGCTTCCAGGTCGACATGACCTGGCGTGCCCGTCAGCTGGGAGCCACCATCGTCGAGGTGCCGATCGTGTTCGTCGAGCGCACCGCCGGGGTCTCCAAGATGAGCGGCGGGATCATCTCGGAAGCGATGATCTCGGTCGCGAAGTGGGCGGTTGCGTACCGCACTGCCCAGCTTCGCGGCCTCTTCCGCCGCGCCTGACCCAGGAGAGCGCCGCTGCGGTCAGGCGCTGCGCCGACGCAGCTTCCCTGCCCGCAGCAGGTCGAGCCGCTCGTCCAGGAGCTCCTGGAGCTCACCGACGGTCCGGCGCTCGAGCAGCATGTCCCAGTGGGTGCGCGGCGGCTTTCCACCCTTGGCCTCGGGGATCTCCGCGTCACGCAGCAGAGCCTGCTGACCGCACCGGCACTCCCACATCACCGGGACGTCCGCCTCGACGGAGAACGGCAGCACGATGGTGTGCCCGTTGGGGCAGTCGTAGTGCGCCTGGAGCCGCGGCGCGAAGTCGACACCGTCTTCGGTCTCCAGGCTGCGGGAGCCGATGCGCATCCCGCGCAGCGATCGGTTGGCCATGAAGACCTCCAGGGGTTCTGGCCGTGTGGCCACGAATGTGCGACTGCACTGCACAACGGCACAGGGGCGACCTGTGTTCCATCGTGGAGTGAAGGTTCAGTGAACGCCACCGGAGCGTTCGACGCTCCGGGCATCGCGCCAGGACCGCCAGAGCCACCGCAAAGCGGCGGACGAACCATCATACGACCCCGTGGCCGTCGCCCCCACTTTGGGAACGCCGATAATGGACGGCGTGCTATAGCGCGTCACGCACTCGTCCTCTACGCTCATCTCAGGCCCGCCTTCGTCGTCTCTACGAGGGTCCCGGCTAGTCGCCCCCGGCAGCTGCGCCAACAGCCCGGGGGCGCTTCATTGCGCCGGGTAACGCGTGTGATGTCAGGCTGACTGCTTGCCCGATGCGACCAGCGGAGCCGGTGCGGCCTCGACGCTGAGGACCGTCATCTTCAGGTTGCCGTTCGCGGCCCGGGCCTCGCAGCGCAGCCGCACGATCTCGTCGCGGCCGGGAACCGGGATCGCGCCGTCGGCGGGGAAGCGGACTTCCACGATGTCGTACTCGGGCGTGAGGACCCGGGCCTCGATGTAGTCCCAGTCGATCTTGTCGCCGGTGTCCCGGGCCGTCATGCTGCCGGTCTTCCGGTCAGCCTTCACCACGTTGCCCTCGACCATCACGGTCGCGTTCCGCTGCGTCATCGCACACACCCTTGTTCGTCTCTACCCGCGCCAACGGGTTCTGATGTGCATGTCCTACCACCACCGGACCGGTACCCGGAAGACCTTCCGGCTCGGCGCGCCGAAGATCACACCAACGGGTTCCACCCGAGCGCGGTCACGACGATGACCACCACGAGCAGCACCGGGATCGACCAGAACACCCGCCCGAGGAGACGCTCCCGCCGCTCCGCGTCCGACTCACATCGGCGCCGAGCCCGACGCGGGCGCATCGACCCACCCGGCAGCGCGTACGGCACGTCAGGAGCCTGGTACCGGTCAACCCGACCCGCACCACCGCCGCGACCGCCCACACCGCGCGGCGGCTCGTCGTCCGGGTGGCGCCTCGGCGTCACACCTCGCCACTTGTAGTGCCCTGTCGCGTCCTCCCGGCTCACCCCGCCGTACCGC
This sequence comes from Actinomycetota bacterium, assembly GCA_018898235.1. Classification (GTDB taxonomy): domain Bacteria; phylum Actinomycetota; class Actinomycetes; order Actinomycetales; family Cellulomonadaceae; genus Cellulomonas. Next base: position 2,237 of record JAHIJU010000055.1, read on the forward strand.
GACGCGAGCCACGGGTCCATCTCGTCCCCCATGCCGGTCCTCATCGGCGGCTACGCCGCCGGGCTTGAGCGGTCCGGACGTGGCTGAGCGGCGAGATATGTCACACAGAACAAGCCGGGGCCTGGCGAGCCCGCCCGGGGGTCTGACCTGCGGCGTCACCGGCGGGGCGGTCCGTAGCTCGTGGGTGGGATGCGCGCCTCAACCCTCCCGCCGAGTGAAATCCGGCCAACAGCGCGCCGGATTACACCCGTCGTCCAGGTTGACCCGCCTCCGGCCCACCCTGGGTGCGGCTCCATTGGTCCCCGTATCTCGATGGTGGGGGAAGTACGCCCCCACCACCGAGCCACGGAGAAGTCTTGTCGCCTGAGGTGCCGATGGTCACGTGCCGATGCCGGCCCTCGGCAGCCTGAGCATCGGTCGACGTTCGCCGTTGCTGATTCCTACAATCCCCGGATCGAGCGATCGCTGGCGCGGCGCGCTGACCTGCAACGACGCTCAAGGTCGGCGCCGGCGAGCTCATTGCCGGCACTGTGGGAACCTCCAAGGCGGGTCTGTGGCTGCCCGACCTGGCATGCGCGCGTCAAGGGCGCTACGCGTCGCTACGCGATGCCCTGCGGGCACCCTTGACCCGCCTTCGACTCACCCGGGGCCGGCTCCGTTCGGTCCCCGTATCTCGATGGTGGGGGGAGAGCGCCCCCACCACCGAGCCACGGAGAAGTCTTGTCGCCTCCACCTCGAGGTCGAGCGCACCACTGCGGAAGCGCCCGCCGCCCGCCGATGATGTGGTCATGCCACACCCGCCGCAGGGGGCGATGCTCGGCCAGCAGTCCCCGTCCCGCTCACCACGTCGCCTGACTCCGTCGGAGGCTCTGGAGCTGCAAGACGCCCTGTCCGGTGCTGACCGCCTGGCTCAGCCCTACGCGATCGCCGCGGCCGGGGTGGCCGCCGACTACGCGGCCAGGTGCACCCGGGACCTGATGGCCGGCGACCTGTGGTCCGCGCTACGTGCCGCCTCGCTCGCCGTCGAGGCCGACCGGATCGCCACCCGAGAGACCGCGTTCGCCGCCCGCGTACAGGGTGAGCGGGTCGGCGCCGACGATCTGCAGCGCCCGCGTCAGCTCAAGCGCGGTCGCCAACCCGTCGTTGAGCAGCACCCAGCCGCCCGCGGTGCTCAGTGACCTGACCTTCGCCCGCTTCATGGCGACCAGCGCCCGGCGCAGCTGCGGCGAGCCGTCGCTGTGCTCGGCCCGTAGCCGGCTGATCGCGGTCCTGGCTTGCTGCGCACGCGCGAGGTGGCGCAGGTAGCGGCGGGCGGTGTGCATGGTCTGCCACTCCAGGCCGACCGCGCCGACGGCCGACGACAGGCCCCACACGCCCCAGAACCGCCCGGGGCCGGCGCCCTCGCGCTGCCACAGCGCCGGGACCATGTGCTGGTACTCCTTCGAGCCGGACGACTTCGAGCTGTGCTTGGAAAAGTAGACGGACGTGCGGCGCGGGTCGGAGAACTTCACCCCGGAGAACGAGATGTCGGTCCCCTTGAACAGGTGCCGGTCGTAGTGCCCGCACCGCAGGTACATCGCCCGAAGGTGAGGCCGGTCTTCCAGCGACGCGAAGCAGATGTCGGCCCACGTGCGAGCGAGCCAGTCCTCGAACCGTTCCCCGCGCACGGTCGCCGGGACCCGGAGCAGCATGTGCATGTGGGGGGCGCCGCGCCCCTGGAACTCCTGTTTCCACAGTCCGCGCCACGGCATGCCGACCGCGCGGGCCCAGCGCCGGCGCAGCAGCTCGACGAGCCGCTTGAAGGCTCGACCGCTGGGGGCGATGATCTGCCACCAGCCGGGCAGCGTGAGGGTCACCATCGCGAGGACTCCGTCGTCGATCGGCCAGGCGCACAGGTCGAGCTCGGCGATCTTGCGGACCATGCGTCGCCGGCTGCCGGCCGACCACTTCTTGACGACGTCCCGGGTACCGCGTATGGGCTCGTCGGCGAACAGCTCGTCTTGCAGGAAGCCGACGACCTTGGGCATGTCGAGCGGCATCCGGCTGTCGGATCCGGGGGAGAAGGTGCGGTCGGCGCCGACGTCGACGGGCTCGGACGTCTCCCGCCCGGCCGAGAGCCGGATCGCGATGGTGCCGGGGGAGACCAGCAGCTGGGCCTGAGCGCCGGGCTGCCACAGGGCACCGCGGCCGATGCGGGCGTCGATGATGGCCGCGACGGACGCGACGTCCTCGCGGGAGGCGAACGACGGGCCAGCCAGCCCCGCCGTGATCTGGTCGAACTGCTGATCGACGGCGGAGCCGGCCAACCCCACAACGGGGCATACCGACACACGAACTCCTGGCCTCTACCCCGCGCCAACGGGGTCCCGAACTGGGCAGGTGCGGGCTAGTTCACCCCGTGGGCATCACCGCACCCCCCGGGCACGGACCGGCGCCCCGCCGGGCATCCCTAGCTCGGCATGCCGGTCGGTGGAGCACGCGACGCGCGGGACCACACCGCCGCAGTCGACGCAGGCGCCCCCGGTGGGCGGGTGCCCGATCCGGGGCGTGTCCGCCAGGGAGTCGTACGCACCCCACCCGACGAGCGCCTGAGGGACGAACGCGCGGCGGCGAAGCACGTGCTCGGGCCTGTCGTCGACGCCGATCCCGAGGGTGTCCAGCGCCCCGGCGGCGACCATCATCGGCCGGGGCCAGAACTGGCCGCGTCGACGGATCTTGCCGAGCCCGTGGCAGCCGACAACAGCGTGGGTGGCCTCCCGTAGCCGGACGTCGGCCCGAGCCCACGCAGGGGCCGTCCAGCGCACCGTGACGCCCTTGTGGCGCAAGGTCTGGAGGAACACGTCGAACTCGCGGGGGACGAGCATCGAGTCCCGGGACGAGAAGATCACCGCGACCTCGTCCAGCAGGACCGTGCAGTTGCGCAGTTCGAGCATCTGCCGCAACGACACGATCGGCTCGGAGCGGCCCCACACGGAGTCGATCGGCACGGTGGAGAACACAGGGCGTCCGACCCGTAGGTCGTCGTTGATGACGCAGCTCACGGCGATCAGGGTCTTGCCTGCTCCGTTGGCGCCGGTGAACCCCACGATCGGCAGTCCGGCGATGAACGAAGGCCGGTGCTTGGTCCGTGAGCGCCGCCAGAGGGGCAGCCGGGCCCGCGTCGCTCGCTGCTCCGCAGCGCTCGACGCCGCGGGACCGGCAGCCGCCCCCAGGGACGGATGCTCCAGGTCTCCAGCCTCGACGGCCTGATCGTCAGGAACCTCACTCATACGGAGCCACCTCCCAAGGTCACGAAAGACAGCACGATCCGTCCGCCTTGCAGCAGGATCGCGAAGACCCAGAACGCGGCAAGAATGCCCGCCGCGACGCCGATGTCAGAAAACGGAACGATCGGCGACAACTTCGCGACGACTGCAACGACCTCGTCGAAGTTGCCCTGAAAGGAGCCGATCGAGGAAGTCACGCCAGCGGGCAAAGCCGGGAGCAGGTTAATCAGCCACGCGACCGCTGAAAGGAACCAGTTGGCGACGGCTTCAGTGATCATTTCTCGCCTCCATCGACGACAACGTCGGCACGGATGATTCGCAGAACGGTACGCACACCGATGACAACCGCCCCCAGCAGGAAGGCGATTCCGACGATGCGTTTGAGTGGGGCGGCGGCATTCCAGGGCCACGAGCATGTATCGACGACCAGATGCCACCCGAGAAGCGGGACCGGCTCGGAATCGGTAATGACACCGCACTCACCGCCGCCGATCGCGGCGAACCCGGCGCCCAGGTTCGAGACGACGCCCCCGACCTGGCCGAGCGCCGACCCGTTCCAGGCTGCCGTGACCTTCGACGTCTGGAGCGGCGCGCTCGGCAGGAACGCCTGTTGCACGACGCATAAGCCGCCCTTGTAGTACCACCAGGGGTTAAACATCGAGGTCCAGGTGAACGGCGGGGGACAGCCATCGTCCGGCGCGGGAAGGGGAGCGACCGGGGCACTAGTTCCCGTGCCGTCCTGCGGGTCGCCGTATTGCACGCTGCCATCCGGGCCGGGCGCTTTGAACGTCGGTCCGTACACGTTGCACTCATCCAGAGCGACGTCGTGAGTCCCGTAGACGCACCGGTAGTCGTCCGTCTTGGCCGGATCAGTGAGCCAGTCGGCGCACAGCGACGGGCTATCGAAGCAGGCAAGACGAGAGCCCGTCGTCGCGTCGACCCGCTGGAGTTCGAGCACGCAGGACGCGTCGCCGCACTCGGGGTAGGCCTGCTGCCAGTCTTTCAGCTGCTGCGGCATGTCCCAGGAGTAGACGGGCACCGCGTCGACACCCGCCCCATACTCGCTCACCGTCACGTGCGAAACCGACGCCCCGTTACAGGTGGCTTGCGGCATGAGCGGGAACTCGGGATCACTCTCCAGGAAGTGAGCGGACTCCGCGCTCTGAACCGCTCCGCCTTCGCATTGCCATTCCGTGTGCCACCAGCGTTCCACCGATCCCGAAACCGCTGGCTTGTAGAACTGTGTGCCCTTCGCAAACCACGCCACGTCGATCGCCTTGACCGCGACCACAGGGTTAGCCTCCGAGGCACCCGACGCGGCGGCGACGATGTACGTCACTCCACCGGCTGCCCGGGCGACATTGAAGCCGGTGTAGTCCGAGACGTAGGCCCACCGCATGTAGTCGTAATCGGTCCACTGGTCAACCGTCGATTGACGCGCAACATAAATGAACCCGCTGTACCACTGCTCGGCAGCCGACCACGAGATTGTCGTGGCCTTCACGACGACGTGATCGGCGTAGACCGAATCCATCGTGAACTGAACGCACGTAGCACCGTGACAATAGGTGTTTGCCCGAGCGTGGCCCGCGTCAATCGCCGACCACCCCTCAGGAACGCTGGTCACGTCCGCGTCCGGATCGACCTGCGGGGCGAGCACCGGAACGCAGGAGGAATCGCCCAACAGCTGAGACATGTCGCAGACGAAGCCATCGGAGCGGATGCCGAAGACCTGGCCCATCACGAAGGTGGTGCCGTTGTAGCCGATATCGAAGCCCGTGGCAGCCGTCACGGCCGCGGTCGCTCCCTTGGCGAGCATGCCGAACTTGCTGGCGCCCTGGAGAGCGGTCGTCGCCTCGCCAACGGTGATCTGTCCGGTGGCGGCTGTACTCGTGATCGACCGGCTCGCGCCAGCGATGCGAGTCGTCGCCGTCGCGCCGCTGCTCAACGTGCTGGAGGGCAGCCGCGAGGCGCCCGACCGGGCCGCGAGTTGCCGCTCCCACTGGGCGAATCCCTGGCCGGCATCCGGCGGAGCGACGACGTCCGCCGAGGCGGCAGTGGCGACACCGGCAACCGAGACGAGCGCGAGCACTGCCGCCGCCGTCATCCGCGCGAACCTCACCCGCACCACGCGAACGCCTCCCTTCGACCACTGTCGTCCTGTGTTGACACCGGCCGGGGTCCCAACTCCTGCGTGGGACCCCGGCCGAGTCGTATCCCGGCCGCGACGCGTCACCGGGGGAGTGCCGTCCTGCCTCAGCGGCTGATGCCGAACTTGCCGAGGACGTGGATGAACACGCTCAGCCCCACCAGCGCGCCGAAGATCGGGACGACGACCGGCAGCGCGGACGTCAGGGCACCCGAGATGGACGTCGCGAGGGAGGCGAAGCTCGTTGCGTAGTCGATGGTCATGACCTGTTTTTCACCTCCCTCCACGGACGTAGGCCGCCACCAGGACGACCCCAGCCGCCGCCGCGTATGCGGAGGCGAAGACTTGGAAGATGTCGGCGAACATCAGGCCTCACCGACGAACCGGGTGAACAGGTTGCGTGCCACCAGGAGCGCGATGAACACGCCGTGCACGCCGATCAGCGCGCCGAGCGCCTGCTCGTAGCTCATCGCTGCACCACCCGCGCGAGCAGCGAGAAGGAGACGATCCCGGCCCAGAACCCGCCGACCGCAGCCAGGACCCGGGTGGCGTCGGCCGCGAGCACGTAGGACAGGACGTCCATCAGCGTCCACCGCCGTTGACAAGCGCCCACTCGGCGTCGACCTCGGTCCGCCCGCGCCAGGCGACCAGCCGCCGCGCCACGTACTCGGCCGCGACCCGAGCAGCCACACCGGCGCCGAGCCCGGCGAGCCCGGCGACGACCAGCACCTCCAGGCGGCTCACCGTGCGCCGCCGAACGCGAGCACGCCGAGCAGCGCGAACACGGTCACAAGCAGCACCACCAGGACGACCCGCCCCAGCGTCGGGTCCGGCATCGAGGCCGCGACCGCGTCGAGAGCCGACGCGGGCGGGTCCAGCAGTCGGGCGATCACGGCCGCGCTCCGTCGGCGGCGCGCGCCCTCTCAGATGCGAGCAGCTCGCGAAGCATCTCCCACGTGAACAGGACGCCGCCCACCAGCGCGGCGACGGACAGCAGCCCACCAGCCGCCGCGTAGACCACACTCAGCCACCCCGGCGCACCCATGCCCGGCAGGACCGCCGACATCACGAGCAGCAGCCCGCCCGCCGTCGCGAACCTCAGGACCCAGTCGTCGCTCACGACGTCGCCCTGCAGAACCTCGGGGCGACGGCCAGCGCCTCGCGCAGACCGGCCAGGTCGCTCGCCCAGTCGTTGAGCACGTCGACTGCGGCCAGGTGCGTCCAGACGACGCCGAGCGGCGCGCCGGCGCACGCCCGCAGGAACGCGCGCTTGGTCGTCTGCACCATGCCGGCCAGCGCGCCGTCGTCGACCGGCAGCCGTGATGCGAGCCGCAGCTCCACGAGTGCGCCGACCGCCAGCAGCACCTCACGGAACGCGTGATCGTCGCGTCCCTGCACGTCACAGCCATTCTTCGGCGCACCACTTGCGCCGATAATGGATGTTATGTCAGATCGTCCATCAGTCGGCGGAGCCAGCGCTCCTCGATGCGCTCCGGGTCGCGGGCCAGCAGGTGCCGCTCCCCGGTGCGCTCGAAACCCGCGCGGACATAGAGGTCGCCCGCCGCGAGGTCGCCGTCGGCCACCCAGACCGACAACGTCGTGGCACCCTCGAGGCCCGCCGCGGCCCGCACGGCGTCGAGCAGCGCCCAGCCCAGCCCACGGCGGCGGACCTCCTGGGCCACCCACAGGCCGACGACGTGCCGGTCGTCTGCCGGCGAACCCGGCTCGTTGATCATCGACACGATCCCGCGTGGCTCCTGGTCCTCGTCGAACCCCACCCACGTCGCGCTCGTCCTGATACGGCTGCGCCAGTGCTGCTCGGTGAACCGCTGCTCACGCGCCAGAACGGCCGCGGACACCGGCGAGCCCTCCGTCAGCGCCCGCAGCCGGACGACACGCACCATCGGCCACTCGTCCTCGGACACCCGCCGCACGCTCAGGCTCATGCCTCACCCCACCAGCAGGCGTTCACCAGGTGCGAGCCAGGTCACCGTGCTGTCGCACAGACGTTCGACCCACCGCGTCCACAGGTCCCGCCCCACCTCGGATGCCGGCGCGTCATGCACCGGGACCACCTGCCGGGGCGCCAGCTCCCGGACCCAGTCGACCAGGTCCGCCAGCAGCAGCCACGGCGCCGCCACCGGGGCGAGCACCGTGTCCGGCGTCGGTCGCCCCGCGAGGTCCACATAGGCATCGCCCGGATGGAGCAACGCGCCATCGATCAGGAACCCGACATTGGCGAATCGAGGCATCGCGGGGTGCAGCGGGGCGTGCCACTCCCCCAGGACCTGGACGTCGAGCCCGGCGAGGTCGAGCCGGTCACCGTCCTGCACGCGATGGACGCGTGCGATCGCGGCACCGGCACCCACCAGCTGGTCGACCACGGGTGCCGGTGCGTACACCTCCGCTCCCCCGGCCACCGCCTCGACGACGGCGGGCACCGCGAGGTGATCACCGTGCTCATGCGTCACCAGGATCTGGCGCGCGCCTGCCAGCGCCTGCGAAAGGTCGCTGTAGACACCGGGATCGATGACGATCGGGTCCTGCGCCAGCAGGCGTACGCACGAATGACCCCACCGCTCCAACACAACGCTCATCCCCCCATTGTCTCGTTTTCGACTAAGGGCGCAGGGCCCTATAACGTTGGGGCCGTGCTGGTCCTTGGTGTCTGCAGCCTCAAGGGAGGCGTCGGCAAGACCTCGATCACCCTGGGACTTGCGTCGGCGGCTCTCGAACGTGGCGTCCGAACGCTTGTGATCGACCTCGACCCGCAGGGCGACACCACCATGGCGCTCGCGCCTGCGCCGTCCGACGCCGATGTGGCCGATGTGCTCGCGGACCCCGGCCAGGAGACGATGCGGGCCGCCGCGGCGCTGTCGAGCTGGGCGCTCTCCGGTCTGGACGTGATCCCCGGCAACGAGCGGTCCGCCACGCACGACCGGCTCGACGAGACCGACGTCGACCGCTTGCGGTACGCCCTGTCGTGGGTGTCCGGCTACGACCTCGTCATCCTGGACTGCCCGCCGTCGTTGGGCGGCCTGACCCGGACGGGTCTGACGGCCTGCGACCGCGCTCTCATCGTGACCGAACCCGGCCTCTTCGCCGTGATGGCCGTCGGCCGGGCGTTACGGACCGTGGACGAGCTGCGCCGCGGGCCGGCACCTCAGCTGCAGCCGCTCGGCGTGGTCATCAACCGGGTGCGGGCCCGCTCGGTGGAGCAGGCGTACCGCCTCGAGGAGCTGAACCGCCTCTACGGCCCGCTCGTGCTCAGCCCGAGCATCCCTGAGCGCGCAGCGCTCCAACAGGCTCAGGGGGCCGCCAGGCCCATCCACAGCTGGCCGGGTGAGCCGGCCCGAGAACTGTCCGGGTTGTTCGAGCAGCTGCTGGAACGGGCGCTGCGCGCTCCGAAGGTCCGCTGAGCGAGTTCGCCCGGGGCGGGGCGCTCCGAGACCTGGTCTCAGCGAGCCCTGGTCAGCTGGCGGTCCTGGCGCGCCGCCGCGCCGCGAGCTCATCGGCCGCATCGGGCGCGAGCGGTGCGGCATCGTCATCAGCCCGTTCGGTCGGCAGCTCGGCGAGGGTTCCCTCGACCTCGCGCCAGACGCGGCCGACGGCGATGCCGAAGACGCCCTGGCCGCCCTGCACCAGGTCGATCACCTCATCGGCCGAGGTGCACTCGTAGACGCTGGCACCGTCGGACATCAGGGTGATCTGAGCGAGGTCCTCCACACCGCGCTCGCGCAGGTGGGCCACCGCGGTGCGGATCTGCTGGAGGGAGACACCGGTGTCCAGGAGTCGTTTGACGACCTTCAGGACCAGGACGTCCCGGAACGAGTACAGGCGCTGGGTCCCCGACCCGGTCGCGGGACGGACCGAGGGCTCCACCAGTCCGGTCCGGGCCCAGTAGTCCAACTGGCGGTAGGTGATGCCCGCCGCGCGGCAGGCTGTCGGGCCGCGGTACCCGGCCTGCGCATCGAGCTCGGGCAGGTCGTCGTCGAAGAGCAACCCCTGCGCGCTCGCCGGGACCTGCGGCACGGACTCGGTCCGCTCGGTGGTGCTCACGGGGTTCCTCCACACGTCCAGGCGGCCTCTGCCGGCTGCCTCTGCCACGCTAGGCGTCGGCCCCCTGCAACGCAATGACGCCGGTCCGGCGTGTCGCACCCGGAGAGTCTGACCTTCCACTTCAGGTCGAAGGACTTGGACCCGTCGACGGCGGCCTGTCGAAGTCGTCGGCGCTCACGTGGTCCAGGAACTCCCGGAACTCCTCGACATCGCTCTCCGAGGCTGCCACCTGGACCTCGATCCCCGCAGCCCCGACCACTTCGGCGGCGCACATCACCGGTGCGCCGCAGCGCAGCGCCAGAGCGATCGCATCGGAGGCCCGGGAGTCCACCCGCACGCCGCCCGCCAGGACGAGCGTCGCATGGAACACCCCGTGCTCCAGGTGGGCGATCTCCACCCGGTCGAGTCGGCCCCCGAGGGCCACCAGCACGTCCCGCAGCAGGTCGTGCGTCATGGGGCGGGGCGGAGCGATCCCGGCCTGTGCCGCCGCGATCGCGGTGGCCTCACCACGACCGACGACGATCGGGACGACGAGACCGTCCACCCCGTCGAGCAGCAGCACGATCGTCTCGTCGCCGGCGGCGCGCACGCCGACCACCTCGACCGGGACCCACGCCGACTCCACCACGGCTCCACGCTACGTCCGGTCCGAGCGTCCCGCCGCAGGAGCCTCAGGGCAGGAGCTGGGCGATCGCGGCCCGCAGCAACGCCGTGTGCATCTGGGCCAGGAGCTCCCCCAGCTCGGCCGCAAGCGTTCCGGCCCGCTCCTGCGCCGAGCCCCCGCGCTGTCCCCGCACGGGTGCGACGAGCGCCTCCACCAGATCGACCTGCCGATCGGCCGCGCCCCGCAGCGACCGCAGATGGCGGGCGTCCACGCCGTGCTCGGCGAGCCGTCCCGCCGCCTGCACGACGTCCCGGTCCCACGGCTCGAACACCCCACGCGTCCCGGGGCGCAGCACCCCCGCATCGACCAGGGACGTCACGAAGCTCGGCTCCACCCCTGCGTCCTGGGCCAGCGCGGCGACCGTCCAGGCCCGCTGGTCGGGCACCGCTCCGTCCTTGGTCGCCAGCCGCGCCCGTGGCGCCGGCTCGTCCGCAGTCCCCGCGTCGAGCTCTGCCAGCTGCTCTGCGATCACCCGCAGCGGGCGGTAGTGATCACGCTGCTGACGCAGCACATAGCGCAGCCGGTCGATGTCCGCAGGCGAGTACTGGCGGTACCCGGCCGGCGTCCGGACCGGGTGCACCAGCCCCTGGTCCTCCAGGAAGCGCAGGCGCGAGGGCGTCATCGCGGGGAACTCGATACGCAGGGCCCCCAGAGCGTCCGAGATGCGCATGCTCGCGCGCCGGGAGATCCCGCGGGGCCACGGCTCGACCGACGCGGCCGGGGCGACCCCGGGCGACGGGACGCTCGACGCACGCCTGGCGCCCTCGCTCGTCACCCGGCCTCCGTGTCGCGCTGGGGGCTGGGGTGGAACGTCATCCGGAACTTGCCGATCTGCACCTCGTCGCCGGCGCGCAGGACCACGTGGTCGATCCGGTCGTGGTTGACGTAGGTGCCGTTCAGCGACCCGATGTCGCGGACGGCGAACCCGCCCGGCTCCCGCACGAACTCCGCGTGCTTGCGCGAGACCGTCACGTCGTCGAGGAAGATGTCCGAGTTCGTCCCGCGACCGGCGGTGGTCCGGTCGGCATCGAGCAGGAAACGCGAGCCCGCGCTGGGCCCACGATGCATGACCAGGAGGGCCGAGGTCGGCGGCAGCGCCTGGACGGCCGCTGCCTCCTGCGGGCTCAGACCCGGCGCACCGGCGGGCTCCGGCTCGACCGCAGCGGGACCACCCAAGTTGATCGTCGTGTCAGCGCCCGATGCCGCCACGCCCTCGTCACCGCGCTCCGCCTGCATGCCACCTCCTGCGCTCGTCGCCGCCCCGGGCGGCACCGTCATCGCTACACCCTATGCGGCGTCGTCGCCTCACCGCGGCACGGCCGGGTCACGGTGTGCTTGCAGGCACCGGAGTGGCGTACCGCGGGGGGGCGGCGTCGACCACGGTCGTGATCGTCAGGTTGTCCGACTTCGTCACCGTCGACCTGCCCCCGTCGCGGCGGACTGCGGCATCGGCGCCGCCGGGGATGCCCAGAGCCGTGACGATGGTTCCCGGGTCACCGATGGCGTACCAGACGTAGGGAGCGACCAACAGCTGGCCGTCGAGCACGACCTCACCAGCAGATCCGACGAACGAGCTCGAGGCCACCACCCGGTGATCGTTGACGCTCACGGCCTCGGCACCCGCGTTCCTCAGCTCTTCGAGGAGGTTCAGCAACGTGAGCGGGCGCACCTGTCCGTCGGGGTCGCTGACGACGATCTTCACCCCCGGGCCGACGGCCGGCAGCCGACCCGTCAGGATGCCCTGGGCGGCGGCGTTGCGTTCGGCGGCGGCGAGGGCGGCCTCACGTGTGTCGGACCCCGACTCCAGCTCGGCACGCTCACGCTGCAGATCGGCCGCCTCGACCGACAGTGCATCGGCCCGGTCGGTGGCCTCGTCGAGGATGCGCACCAGCTCGTCCTGGGTCAGTCCTGACAGGTTCGCCTCGCTGGCCTGGTGGACCTGGGTGACGACGCCGAACCCGAGCAGCGCGCACAGCGCCCCGATGATGAGCTGAGAACGGGTCCTTCTCGGTCGCAGCAGCCGACGCACCGCGGCCGCACCGTCGACGGGGGCCCGAACCACCCGATCGGGGCGCTGCGGGCCCTCGTCACCCATGTCTGGAGCGCTCACGCGGCTGCCGTTCAGGCCCTGAACAGGTGGCGTCGGATCGCGGCGGCATTGGAGAAGATCCGGATCCCCAGGACCACCACGACCGCGGTCGACAGCTGCGAACCGACCCCGAGCTGGTCGCCCAGGAACACGATGAGTGCGGCGAGCACGACGTTCGACAGGAAGGACACGACGAACACGCGGTCGTCGAAGATGCCGTCGAGCGTGGCGCGAAGACCGCCGAACAGCGCATCCAGCGCAGCCACCACGGCGATGGGCAGGTAGGGCTGGAGCTCGGTGGGCACGGTCGGCTGGAGGAGCAGACCCGCCACCACGCCCAGCGCCAGACCGATCAGCGCGATCACGGCGAACTCCCCTCCTGTGGAAGAACCGAGCCTGCCACACCGGGTCCGGGCGACGCGGTCGCCGTGGCCCGCGGAGTCGAGGCGAAGCGCAGGTTCACCTGGCCGGTGCCCGGCAGCTCCAGCAGGCTGCGGGCGGTCACGGACACCCCGATGCCATAGCTGTCGTGCAAGGTGGCGAGGTGCTGACCCGCGCTCCCGAGCGCGAGCTCGGTCTGCAGGGTCGCAGCATCCCCGAGCGCGTCGACCTGGTACGGGCTCGACAGCGCGACGAGGTCGACCAGCACGGCGGAACCGGCCGAGCGGATCGCGGTCGTGCTCGTGAGCCGGGTGCCGTTGATCGCGATCGCCTCGGCGCCCGCAGCCCACAACCCGTTGACGACCACCTGCAGGTCGATGTCCTGCACCCGATGGTCGAGATCCGGCTCGTCCGCACCGTCCGCCGCGGGAGCATCCGACAGCTCGACCCGCAACCCCGGACCGCGCACCGCGACGACGCCGGAGGGCCCCGCATCGAGCTGCAGCCGGGCCAGCAGGAGCGGGTCCTCCCCCGCGAGCACCTGCTCCTGCAGCGCGGTGAGCTCGCCGGACGTGGCGGTGATCGTCCGCTGGGCGGCGTCGGCGCGGGTGGTCTGGTCCGCGATCTGGCGTTCGAGCAGGTGACGCGCCTGCACGGCGGTCGCCGACGGCCGGCGCAGCGCGACCGTTGCGGCCGTGACCGCCAGGCCGAGCAGGACGGTGATGACGAGGATCACGATCCGATGGGTCCAGGTGGTCGGAGCGTCGGGGTGCGCGGCCCGTCGGCGCGCGGCATCGTGGTAGCCAGGTTCGAGCGGGCGGCGGAACACGTCCGACAGGAGGCTCATCGAGGCGTCCGGCTCCCGGGCCGGCCCGTCGCCGTGCCGGGGGCTCATCCCCGTGCCCCGCCGAGCACCTGCCGAGCCTGGGTGAGATAGAGGGCCGCAGACACCCAGTACAGCGCCACGCCCCACAGCACGGCGGCCCAACCGACCGCGGTCACCGCCAGACCCCAGCCGCCGGGCAGGAGCGAACCCAGCAGCAGCAGGGCGAACGCGTAGAGCAGCAGCAGCGTCCCGGCCTTGCCCGCCACGTGCACCTGCAGCGGCGCCCAACCGGCCCGGGCGAGCAGCAGCTGCATGACGCCGAGCACGACGTCCCGCACCAGGAGCACCGCGACGATCCACCACGGGACCACCCCCCGGGCCGCCAATGCGACGATGGTCACCAGTATGAACAGCCGGTCGGCCGCTGGGTCGAGCAGTCGGCCGAGGCGCGAGACCTGGTGGAGCCGCCGGGCGAGCACACCGTCGAGCCAGTCGCTGCCCGCCGACACGATGAGCACCAGGAGCGCCCAGAGGTCCTGATGGCGGGCGAGCAGCACCGCGAACACCGGGACCAGGACCAGCCGTGCCGCCGAGATCGCGTTCGGCACGGTCAGCACACGGTCCAACGCCGCCTCGTCCGTACCCATCGCCACCCCCGGCCCGCGCGGTGGCCCGGCGCCACCGCGCCCGATCCTAGGTGGGCCCGCACCCCACGAGGTGCCAGGCTGGCCCCATGGCGCACGATCCCGTCGACGACGAGGTGCTGATCGACCGGCTGCTGGCGACCCCCGGGCACTGGGCGGTCGTCGGTCTGTCGACCGACCCGGCGCGCCCGGCGCACGGCGTGTCCGCGTACCTGCAGCAGATCGGGCACACGATCACCCCGGTCCACCCGGCCGCGCCCCTGGTCCACGGCATGGCCGGCGTGACACGGCTGAGCGAGATTCCCGGACCCGTCGATGTGGTCGACCTGTTCATCGCATCGGCGCGTGTCGGCGCCGTCGTCGACGAGGCCATCGCGATCGGGGCACGAGCGGTCTGGTTCCAGCTGGGCGTCCACGACGCGGCAGCCGAGGACCGTGCACGTGCCGCCGGTCTGGACGTCGTGGTCGACCGCTGCCCCGCCATCGAGGGCCGACGACGAGACCTGGGATGATCGTCGGGTAGGCTGGGCTCGAATCCGGAGTTCGTCGCGTCCCCCTTCGGAGAGCGTGCGCTTCGTGCGCCGCCTCCCGTGTCGGCGCCCGCCCAGCGGGCCGCCAGGTGTGCCGGGGTCGGCGGCCAACCGTCCGCCGACGTGGCGCACGGTCAGGGCTCCCCCGGCTCGAAACGGCTCGACGTGACCGAACTGAACTCCTCCATGCCCTCCTTCGACGATCTGGGCCTCGCGCCCGCCCTGCAGCGTGCGGTCGAAGCCCTCGGCTTCGCGGTGCCCACCGCCATCCAGGCGCAGGCGATCCCGCCGCTGCTGGCGGGCCGCGACCTGGTCGGCGTCGCGCAGACCGGCACCGGCAAGACGGCCGCCTTCGGGCTCCCGCTGCTCGCCGCGGTCGACCCGTCCCTCGGGGCCGTGCAGGCCATCGTCCTGACCCCGACCCGCGAGCTCGCGATGCAGGTCGCCGAGGCGATCGCGTCCTTCGCCTCCAAGGTGGCCGACCTCACCGTCGTCCCCGTGTACGGCGGCGCCCCGTTCCTCCCGCAGCAGCGCGCGCTGGCCCGTGGCGCCCAGGTCGTCGTGGGCACTCCGGGACGTGTCCTCGACCATCTGGACCGGCACACGCTGCACCTGGACCGGGTGCGCTTCCTGGTGCTGGACGAGGCCGACGAGATGCTCCGGATGGGCTTCGCCGAGGACGTCGACCGCGTGCTCGACGCAACGCCCAAGTCCCGCCAGGTGGCTCTGTTCTCCGCGACGATGCCGCCCGCGATCCGCCGGGTCGCCCAGGCGCACCTGTCCAACCCCGTCCAGCTGTCGATCACCCCGCAGGCCTCGACGGTCAAGGCCGTGCACCAGACGTTCGCCGTGGTCCCGTTCCGGCACAAGACCGGAGCGCTCGAGCGGGTGCTCGCGGTGACGGACGCCGATGCGGCGATCGTCTTCGTGCGCACCCGGGAGGCCGCCGAGCAGGTCGGCTCCGCGATGATCGCCAAGGGCCTGTCCGCCGCGCACATCTCGGGCGACGTCGCCCAGGCCGAGCGCGAGCGGATCGTCGACCGGCTCCGTTCGGGGGCGCTCGACGTACTGGTCGCCACCGATGTCGCGGCCCGTGGCCTCGACGTCGACCGCATCGGGCTCGTCGTGAACTTCGACCTGCCGCGCGAGGCCGAGGCGTACGTCCACCGCATCGGGCGCACCGGGCGGGCCGGACGCGACGGGATCGCGCTCACCTTCGTGACGCCGAGCGAGCGCGGCAAGCTCGCCCAGGTCGAGCGCACGATCCGCACGACGCTCGAGGAGGTGCCGATCCCCTCCCCCGCCGACGTGTCGGCGCACCGCGTGCGCGCCCTGCTCGCCCGCACCGAGGCCCGGGCCCAGGCCGGTCGTCTCGACCTGTACCGCCAGGCCATCGCCGCGCATCTGACCGAGCACCCCGAGCTCGACGCGACCGAGCTGCTCGCCCTGGTCACCGCGCTGGCCGTGGGCGATGACGGCCCGGCGCCCCGCGCGAGCGAGGGTGATGACCTGGACGACGCGCTCGCCCGCGCCCACCTCGTCCCGGCCCGTGCCGAACGAGACAGCGCACCGAGGGCCGGACGCGCGCCCCGTGACGGCAGCGCCCCGCGCTACCGCGTGTCGGTCGGGCACCGCGACGGACTCCAGCCTGGTGCGCTCGTCGGCGCCCTCACCGGTGAGGGCGGGCTCGTCGGCAAGGAGGTCGGCAAGATCGACATCTTCGCCAGCTTCTCGCTCGTCGACATCCCGGGCGGGTTGAGCCCTGAGGCGGTCGAGCGGCTGTCCCGGACCCGGGTGGCCGGACGTCCGCTGCACATCCGGGTGGACAGCGGACCGCGCTCCGGACGCGGGCCCGCTCGCGAGCACGTGGCGCACACGCGTCCTCCGCGCACCCGCTGACCCGCACCCGCAGAACGATCGGGACGGGCGGAGCCGGAGCACCCGGATCCGCCCGTCCCGCCGTCAGCTCTCGCGGGCGACCGCCAGGAAGTCCTCGACGTCCTGCTCGGTGGTGTCCCACGCGCACATGATCCGCACCTGGGATCCGTCCGGTGTCCAGTCGTAGAACGCCCAGCGCTCGCGCAGCCGCGCGACGGTCGTGGCCGGCAGTGCGGCGAAGACCGCGTTCGCCTGCACCGGGTGGACCAGGTGCGCGCCCGCGACGTCGGCCAGACCCGCCGCCAGCAAGGCCGCCATGGCGTTGGCGTGGCGGGCCGATCTCAGCCACAGGTCGCCTTCGTAGAGCGCGAGCAGCTGGGCCGCGACGAACCGGGACTTGCTCGCCAGCTGGGCGTGCATCTTGCGCACATAGGGCAGACCGTCGACCGCGTGCTGGTCCAGCACGACGACCTCGCCGAACATCACGCCGTTCTTCGTCCCACCGAGGCCGACGACGTCGACGCCGACGTCAGTCGTCAGAGCCCGCAACGGCAGGCCCAGGTGTGCGGCGGCGTTCGCCAGGCGCGCGCCGTCGACGTACAGGCGCAGCCCGACGGCGTGGGCCTGCTCGGCGAGCGCCGCGACCTGCTCGGGCGTGTACACCGTGCCCAGCTCGGTGGCCTGGGCGATCGCCACCACCGACGGCTGCGGGAAGTGCACGTCATGGCCGCCCGCGAGGACCGGCGCGACGAGCTCGGGGGTCAGACGGCCGTCCGGGGTCGGCACCGTGAGCAGCTTGAGCCCGGCCATCCGCTCGGGGGCGCCGGCCTCGTCGGTGTGCACGTGCGCGGAGGCCGGAACGACCACGGAGCCCCAGCGCGGGGTCATCGCGGTCAGCGCCACCACGTTCGCCCCGGTGCCGTTGAACACGGGGAACGCGACCGCGTCGGGTCCGAAGTGGCCGCGCAGCACCTCGGCGAGCCTGGCGCTGTAGACGTCGTCCCCGTAGCCGTGCTGATGGCCGCCGTTGGCCTCGGCGAGCGCCTCCAGCACCTGCGGGTGCACGCCCGCGTAGTTGTCGGAGCCGAAGTCGCGATGGTCGGGGTCGTGGAGCCGCACGCGGTCGATCATCGCGCAGCGCGACGCCGTTCGGGACGCCCGACCGAGGGCCGGGACGCGGTCACGACAGCGCCAGCAGCGCGCACGCGACGAGCGCCAGGCCGATCCCGAGGACCTGACGGGTGTGCAGACGTTCGTGGAGCACCACCCGCGCGAGGATGGTCGTCCCGATCGGGTAGAGCGCGATCACCACGGCGACCACGGCCAGTGCACCGCGCTGCAGTGCCAGCAGCAGCAGGGCGTTCGCCAGCCCGAGCACCACACCGGAGCACAGCGCGAGCCCGCCGGCGCGTTCCCCGGTCGGTGCGGCGCCCGCATCGAGCGCCGCGGACGCGCGCGCCGCATGGCTGCTGAGCCGGGTTGCGAGCAGCAGCGCACCGAGCAGCAGCAGACCCACCACGGCCTCGACCGTCGCCGGCAGCACGCCCGCGCCCGAGGGCGCGGCGTCGAGGCTCACGACCGCGACCCCGAAGGCGACGCCGGAGACCGCCCCGAAGGTCAACGCCGCCCGTCCAGGCCGACTCCCGTCATGTCCCCCGAGCCCGAGCAGCACCCCGGCCAGCACGGCCAGCCCGACCCCGACCCAGCCCACCAGCGCCAGGCGCTCACCACCGACGCTCACGGCGACCACGATCGGGACCACCGACTGGAGGACCGCGACCTCGGCCGAGACGACGCCCATCGACCCGGCGGCGAACGCGGCGTAGAAGGTGAGGAACCCGACCATCGTCGCCACCCCGGCGACCGTCCCGGTGGCCAGCGCTGCCTGCGACCAGACGCCCGGCACGACCAGTGCGGCCAGGACCAGGACGGCCACCGCGCCCACGTAGCTCACGGCCGTGGTGCGCAGCACTCGCATCCGCCGAGCAGCCACACCGCCGAGGAAGTCCGACAACCCCCACAGGACGCTCGCGACGAGCGAGAGGGCGAGCGTGATCACGACACCATCGTAGTCATCTCGCCGGTTACGGGGCTAGCCTGGGTCCGTGGACGCGCATGGACTGGTCGTCGACCTCCTCAACACCCTGGACGTGGAGGCCGGCACCGACCTGCTCGACGACGCCGGCACCTGGGCGACCTGGTGTGCCGAGCACCAGGTCGCCACCGGGAACCGCATGCAGGCCCGTCTGGTGCGCACCCGGCTGCGAGCCGTCGTGGCGGGGGCCACCTGGTCCGGCCCTGCGGGGTGGACCGTGCCCGTCACCGTGGGTCCGGAGGGTGTGGTGGTCCACGGTCGGAGCGCAGTCGAGGCCGTCCTCGCCGCTGCCGTCCAGCTCACCGTGACCGGCGACTGGCGACGTCTCAAGCTGTGCCCCGCCGACGACTGCCGGCACGCCTTCTACGACCGCTCCCGCAACCGGACCCGGATCTGGTGCGAGATGTCCGACTGCGGGAACCGGGCCAAGGTCCGCAGGTATCGTGCCCGGCACCCCCTGTCCGCCGCGCCACGACGGCTCCACACCAATGGACGGTCAGGTGCGGGCGCCGACCAGGTCGTGACAGGCACGTGACCCCGGTTGCCGCCCGCACCCGGCGCCTGGCACGGTAGAACAAGACCAACCGACTGCAGCCCGAGGGAGACCACGCATGACGCAGGCGACCCGGGCCACCTTCGCGTGAGCCCCCGCCCACTTCTGGCCGCCCGCTGGGGTCGCCGCACCTCCCAGCACCCGCTCGGGCAGGTCGAGCGTCCGCACATCGCCGCGCGCATCGAGGACACCGTCGACGCACGGATCGCCGGCCGCCTCGTCCGCCGGGGCTGGACCGTGCGCATCGTCCCCTACGCCGGGATCGCAGGTGACGGCTGGGTCCGGGTGCTGGCGCGCACCGTGCTCGCCCCGCCCTTCGTCGCCGACTCGGACCTGCCCGACTCCGGGGCCACCGCGCAGGCGGAGCATCGCGACCGCGACCTGGCAGATGTGCGCGGGTGGCGGAGCTTCCTCACCGCACCGGTGGCCGGCACCGAGGTCGACGTGACGATCGGCGGACGGACGCACCACCTGGTGGCCGACCGGGCCGGCTACCTCGACACCGTGGTCGAGGCGAACCTGCCGACCGGCTGGCAGGAGATCGAGCTGCGCACGCCCGGCGGCGCACCGGTCCGTGCCCCGGTCCAGGTGGTCGACCCGGCGGCGCACTCCGGCATCGTCGCGGACATCGACGACACGGTCATGGTGACCCGGCTCCCCCGGCTGCTGGTCGCCTTCTGGAACAGCTTCGTCCGCAAGGTCGACGCCCGCGAGGCGGTGCCCGGGATGGCGGGACTGCTCACCGAGCTCGCCGCGCAGGACCCGGGGATGCCGGTGGTGTACCTGTCGACCGGCGCCTGGGACACCGCGCCGACGGTCGCGCGGTTCCTCGCCGCGAACGGGTTCCCGCCGGGGACCCTGCTCATGACGGACTGGGGGCCGACCAACACCGGCTGGTTCCGCAGCGGGCCCCGCCACAAGGTCACGCAGCTGCGTCGGCTGTTCGCCCGGTTCACGAACGTGCGCTGGTTCCTCGTCGGCGACGACGGTCAGCACGACCCACGGATCTATGCCGGTGCAGCACGTCTGCACGGTGACAACGTCGCGTGCGTGCTGCTGCGCCAGCTCACCTTCGCCGAGCACGTGCTGTCCTCCGGGACGGCGATCGCGCCCGACCTCATCGGGCACCGTCCGCGCGCCCCGCGACCCGTGCCGGTGCTGTCCGGACCGGACGGGCACTCCCTGCTCCGGCAGGCACGCCGGGCCGGGCTGGTGCGCGAGGGCTAGAGCGCCTCTGGCTCGTCGTACTCCTGGGCGCTGGCCAGCGCCTCGTCATCGGACTCGAGCTCGGCGCTGGACAGGGATCGAGGAGCGCGGGCGGGGTCGCCGCCGATGCGCGCATCCGCTGCGCGCAGCGATGCCTCGGCGGGGGTCGCCTCGGCCAGGTGCTGCGCCGCGGGGTCGGACGTCAGGTCGCGGGTCATGGCCATGTTTGTACCGGGCCCGGGGCGCCGGTGCACGTCGCCGCCCCGGCCAGCGGCGGTACGGTCGGGCGCGTGCCTCCCGCAGATGAACCCGACGCCCCGCACGCCGTCCCGGTGAGCGCCGCCATGCGCGGCGCGAAGGTGCGCGCGTACACCGAGCACACCACCGTCAGCCAGGTCGCGACCCACCCGGACGGCACAGTCACGATCGACTGCGCCTGCGGTATGCGGCTCACCAACGGCCCCGGCTGGTCGCTCGACGAGCACATCCGGCTGCACCGGGCTGAGGCGCGCTTCCTGGCACTGGCCGAGGTCGCACCGCCCGGCATCCCCCGGCTGCTCCCCTGGCCGTTGGTCGAGCAGACACCTCCCGACCCGGCGAGGTCGAGCATCGACGACCTGCCGCCGCGCGCCCAGGCCGTCGCGGCCGCGCTGACCGCAGCGGGCGCGACCGGGCAGGTGACCGCGCTCCCCGACTCGACGCGTACGGCGGCGCAGGCCGCGGCCGCGCTGGGCTGCACGGTCGGGCAGATCGCCAACTCGCTGGTGTTCCTGGCCGACGACGAGCCGCTGCTCGTCCTGACCTCCGGGCGTCACCGGGTCGACACCGCCGCACTTGCCGTCGCCCTCGGCGTCGCACGGATCGAGCGCGCGACGCCCGAGCAGGTCCGCGCCGCGACCGGGCAGGCGATCGGCGGGGTCGCGCCGCTCGGCCATCCGGCGCCGCTGCGCACCGTCGTCGACCTCGCACTGGCGGACTACGACCAGGTGTGGGCCGCGGGCGGCACGCCGCACACGGTGTTCCCGACGAGCTTCGCCGAGCTGGTCGCGGTCACGGGGGGCAGCCCCCTGGCGGTCGGCGACTGACGCCGGCGCCGCATCACCCCTGAGGGGCGGATGCCGCGCCCAGCGCCGCCAGCTCGTCCGGCGCGAGGTCGAGACGCGCCGAGGCCAGCAGGTCGTCCAGCTGATCGAGGGTGCGGGCACTGGCGATCGGTGCGGTGATGGTCGGCTGCGCGTGCAGCCAGGCCAGCGCGACCGCCGCCTGCGACGTGGCATGCGCGGCAGCGAGCTCGTCGAGCACGGCGAGCACCCGGCGTCCCCGGTCATCGAGGTACGGCAGGGCGCCGCCGGCGCGCGGGCTGTCGACGGCCGTCCCACCGTCCCGGTACTTGCCCGTGAGGAAACCGCGGGCCAGGCCGAAGTACGGGAAGACCGCCAGGTCGTGCTCACGCGCCCGGACCGCGAGCTGCGTCTCGTAGCCGCGTTCGACCAGGTTGTAGTGCGGCTGGAGCGCGACCGGCGCGTGCAGCCCGTCGGCCGCGACCGCCGTGAACCACTCGTCGATCCGCTCCGCCGAGTAGTTCGAGATGCCGATGGCCGCGACCAGCCCCTCGTCGACCAGCTCGGAGAACGCACCGGCGGTCTCGGCGATCGGGGTCTGGGCGTCGTCGAAGTGCGCGTAGTACAGGTCGAGCTGGTCGAGACCGAGGCGGGTCAAGGAGGCCTGAGCCGCAGCCTTCACGGTGGCGGCCGACAGCCCCGTGAACTGCGGGTGCTGACTCACCTTCGTGGCGACCTGCGGCCGGTCACCGGCCGGACGCGTCGCCAGCCAGCGTCCGATGATGAGCTCGCTCTCACCACCGGTGTGCCCGTCGACCCACGCCGAGTACACATCGGCCGTGTCGACGAGCGTTCCGCCGGCGGCGGCGAACCGGTCGAGGACGGTTCGACCCGTCGGTTCGTCGGCCGTCCAGCCGAACACGTTGCCACCGAGCACGAGACGAAGACCCACGGGGAATGTCATGGCGACACGCTCGCCCACACCTTCACCCCTGTGCAACCTGCTGGACACACTCGGGCCGTACCGTCCGCCGAACGACTCGCGACGGAGGGAGATGTGCGTGTTCGATCAGGTCGACCCGTTCATCGGCACCGAGGCCACATCACTCCCGCCGGCTCAGGGTCTGGCAGGGACCTGGTGGTGGCCCAAGCCGCAGGTGGGGAACACCCACCCGGGTGCCACCTACCCGCTCGGCATGGTGTCGGCGTGCGCGTTCTCGGGCGCCTACCCGACCGGCTACGGCCGCTACGACCTGTCGACCGAAGGCCTTCCGCCGGCGCTCTACGACCACGCACTGGCGTCGGGCTTCACCCACTTCCAGCAGTCCGGCACGGGTGCGATCCGCAAGTACTACAACTACCTGCGGGTCACCCCGATGCTGCAGCCGCTCGACGACCTGGGCCAGCTCTGGGACATCGAGGACGAGGAGGCCGAGCCGGGCTGGTACGCCGCGACACTGAGCTCGGGCATCC
>JAHIJU010000056.1 GCA_018898235.1 Actinomycetota bacterium
CCGCACAGGTCGGAGTGGTCGAGGACCTGGCCGTCCGAGCACGGCCACCCCTGCCCGATGCCCGCCGAGTACACCCCGCAGACCTCGGCGTGCACGTAGTCGACGAGGGGCGGCGCCACGACCTTCACCGGGGAGGTACCGGACCCGGCTCCGGGTACCCGGCCCGCGGCCAACAGCTCCTCGAGCGCGGAGGCGGTGATGCTGTTCCCGTCGACGCCGGTCGTCATCGTGTTCGGCAACGACGTGGGGGTGGTCGTCGGTTCCGGCACGGGCACCGGCCGCTCGACCTCGACCGGTGGCAGCGAGTCCCCCGCCGGAGCGAGTGCCACGACCGGAATGGCGCCGAGCAGCGTCGTCGCGGCGACGAGGACCGCGATCACCCCCGTCCTCATCATGCTCACGGAGTGCCGCCGGCGGTGGGAACGGAGACTCCCGAGGCAAAGAACTGGCCCTCACGCAGCAACCAGTTCGGCCCCTCTCGCCGCAGGACGAGCAGCACCTGCCCGTGGGACGCCTCGAGCTCGGCGACCGACGTCCCGTCCAGTCGCAGCAGCTCGGCCGACGGCTGGTCGACGTCGACGAGCACCGAGTACGCCAGCGGGTTGAGCTCCTCGACCCGGGTCACCACCGCGGTGATGCGCCCTTCGCGAACCACCTGGCCCGCCGACACGTCAGCCGCGACGTCCTCGACCATCGACGTGCAGAACTCGCACTCCGCCGTGCTCAGCGCCTGCCACTCGGTCGCGTCGTTCGTCTCCCGCACGTACGGGTACAGCTGCGTCAGGAACCACACCCCTGCCGCCCCGGCGCCCTGCTGACCGGTGTCCGACCACAGCGCGGGCTTGGTGGGCGACGGCATGGGAGCCGGCAAGGTCGGTCCGGCCGAGATCGGCGGCGTCGGTGAAGGAGCAGGACCGGCCGTGCACCCTGCGAGCACCGCCCCCGCCACCAGCGCAATGGGCACACGACCGATCGCTCCTGCACGCCGGTACGACGACGAGATCCCCACCGCAGCCCCCTGCACTCCGCGCCCGAACGGGTGAACAGCCACCGACCCTGGCACACCTGCGCACCCGACGTGCCCAGTTCTCCACAGCACCCCGAGGTCCGGGCGCCGGTCCACCACACTGGCTCCATGCCCCGCCCCACCGCCCTGCTCCTGACCCCGGGCGCGGGCGGCACGGCCGACCACCCCGCCCTGCTCGCGGTCGAGCACGCGGTGCGCCCCCTGCCCGTCAGACGTACCAAGCTCCCGCCGACCCCGGCCGGCGCGGTCGTCGCCGTGGTCGAACGGGCGGCCGCGTTCGCAGCCGAGCTCGGCACGGACCCGGCGGCACTGGTCGTCGGCGGCCGCTCGTTCGGGGGCCGGATGTGCTCGATGGCGGTCGCTCAGGGCCTGCCAGCCGCGGGACTCGTCCTGCTGTCGTACCCGCTGCACCCGCCGGGTCGCCGCCAGCAGCTACGGATCGAGCACCTGGCTGCGCTCACGCTGCCGATCCTGGCGATCAGCGGCGAGCGCGACCCGTACGGCGCTCCCGACGAGCTGCGTACCCACCTGCCTGCCGGCGCCACCCTGAGGACCGTCCCGGGGGCACACACGCCCGCCGATCCCCAGCTGGTCGCGGCCATGGTCGCCGACTGGCTGGCAACCCTCACCTGATCGACACCCACCGTCCGCGCCCACCGCCTATCGTCGCCAGCGTGAAGCTCCGTTCGCCCTGGCTCTGGGCCCTCGCCGCCGTCCTCGCCGCCACCGTCGGGCCGATGATCTGGGTGCAGGCGATCGGCCAGCGCGAGGTGGCTCCCAACCGCCAGGCCGTCCGCCGCGCCCCGGTCGCGATCGTGTTCGGCGCCGGGCTCAAACCCGGCGGAGCGCCCTCGGTGTACCTGGCCCGTCGGCTGGAGGCCGCGCGGTCGCTCTACGCAGCAGGTGAGGTCGGCGTCATCCTGGTGAGCGGCGACAACGGCACCCCGGCCCACGACGAGCCGACCGCGATGCGCGACTGGCTGGTCTCCCACGGGGTGCCGGACGCAGCGATCGTGCGGGACTTCGCCGGGTTCGACACCCACGACACCTGCGTGCGCGCCCACGACGTCTTCGGCGTCGACGATGCCGTGCTGCTCACCCAGGACTACCACCTGCGCCGGGCGCTGTTCAGCTGCGAGGCGGCCGGGGTCCGCGCGACCGGGCTCGGCGTGTCCTCGTCGAGCGTGAGCCCGATGCAGGCCTTCGTCTGGCGGCTGCGCGAGCTCCCCGCGTCCTGGAAGGCCTGGTGGGACGCGACGACCGGCCGCACCCCCCGGTTCGACGGCCCGCCGGAGACCGCGGTGTCCGATGCCCTGAGGCAGTCCGGCTGGACCTGACCGACGGGCCGGAATCCGGGCCGGCGGTCCGCGCGTCGGACCGGACGTGCCGCCGGTCGTAGGCTCGAACCGTCATGGCACACCACGAGAACGACCCGACCGTCACCGTCCTGACCGGAGCCGGCATCTCGACCGGTGCCGGCATCCCGGACTTCCGGGGGCCCGACGGGGTGTGGACCCGCCACCCCGAGCAGGCTGAGCTGCTGGAGATCGGGCGCTACGTCGCCGACCAGCAGGTACGTGAGGCCGGGTGGCGGATGTGGCGCGACAGCCCGGCCCGCACCGCCCGGCCGTCGCGGGCGCATGCCGCCCTCGTCGAGCTGGAGCACGCCGGGCTGCTGCTGGGGCTGCTGACCCAGAACTTCGACGGGCTCCACCAGCGCGCGGGCAGCAGCGATGTGGTCGAGCTGCACGGCTCCCTGGCGACCACCAGCTGCCTGGCCTGCCGGTGGCGCACCGAGACCGAGTCCGTCCTGGCCGGCCTGGACGAC
>JAHIJU010000057.1 GCA_018898235.1 Actinomycetota bacterium
CGCGGTCGTGGCCGTAGCGCGCGACGTACCGGGCCAGCTCACCCGTGCCCATCGAGAACCCGACCAGGATCACGTCGTGCAGGTCGAGGCTCTCCAGCACGGCGTTGAGGTCTGCCGCGAAGGTGTCGTAGTCGTAGCCGGTGCCGACCTTGCTCGACCGGCCGAAACCCCGCCGGTCGTAGGTGATGACGCGGTACCCGGCGGAGATGAGCTCGCGGGCCTGCAGCTCCCACGAGGTGCCGTCGAGCGGGTAGCCGTGGATGAGGACGACGGCCTGCCCTGCGCCATGGTCTTCGTAGTAGAGCTCGACGTCGGTGCTGTTCTCCTGGCCGACCATGATGAACGCCATGGTCGTTCCCTTTCACCCGGGCGGAGAACGATCGTTCTCCGCAGTGGGTCCTAAGATAGAGAACGATGGTTCTCAACGCAAGGGGACGGACATGATCGACGACTGGGCGGCGCGTGAGCAGATCGTCACCGCTGCTGACCGGCTCTTCTACGGCCGAGGGGTGCAGGCCGTCGGGATGGACGCCGTGCGCGCCCAGGCCGGGGTGTCGCTCAAGCGGATCTACGCGCTGTTCCCCTCCAAGGACGACCTGGTGGTCGCGGTCCTGCACCACCGCTCGCGCCGGTGGGACGCGGGCCTCGCGGCCGCGACGGCCACGGTCGAGTCCCCCCGGGACAAGCTGCTCGCCGTGTTCGACTTCCTCGCCGACTGGTTCGTCGAGGAGGACTTCCGCGGCTGCGCGTTCATCAACTCCTTCGGCGAGCTCGGCGCACTCTCCCCGCAGGTCGCGGCCGCCGCGCGGGAGCAGAAGGCGTCCTTCCAGGGCTACGTCGCCGCTCTCGTGCGCGCGGCCGGTGCCCCCGAGAGCCTCGCCCCCCAGCTCGCGATCCTGGCCGAGGGCGCCCAGACGACGGCGGCGATCGCGGGGACTCCCGACGCCGCCCGCCAGGCCAGGGACGCCGCCGCCACGCTCATCGAGGCCGCGCTGGCCCCGGCCCGGACGCCGGCCTGACGGAGGTGCGCGCCGGCCATCGCCGGCCCCGGCCGCGTGGTCGCCCCGCGGCACGCCTTCTCACCGATCGAGCCGGTCGGCCGGCGACCGTCACGTCCGCCCTACGCTCGCCGGGTGAGCACCGCGACACCGGCCCTCCGTCCGCCGCCTGCCCGCCGGGTGCTCATCGTCCACGGCTATGACTCCCATCCCGACGCCCACTGGTTCGGCTGGTTGCGGTCCAGCCTCGGCGAGGCCGGCGTCGAGGCCACCGTGGTCCCGCTCCCGTCCCCGCACGACCCCGTGGCCGACGAGTGGTGCGCGGCCATCGCGCAGGCGCTCGGCACCCCCGACGCCGCGACCTGGGTCGTCGCCCACTCACTGGGCTGCATCAGCGCGATGCGTGCCCTCGCAGCACTGCCCGAACCCTGGGAGCTGGGCGGCCTGGTGCTGGTCGCCGGGTTCACCGGCCGGCTCGACTCGATACCCGCGCTGGACGAGTACCTCGCCGAAGACGTCGACACCGCCGGCGTCCGCGCACATGCACGTACGCGCGTGGTGGTGCGCTCCGACGACGACCCGTACGTGCCCGCCGCCAGCACCGAGGCCCTCGCCGACCGGCTCGGGGCCGAGCTCCACGTGGTCCCCGGCGCGGGCCACTTCATGGCCGAGGACGGCGTCAGCAGCCTGGCCCTGGTGCGCGACACCGTGCTCCGGGACACCCCGTCCCGACCCTGAGCTGCGAACCCGACCACCGACCCGCCTCGGCCGCCCGGATCAGCTCGAGGCCCGCACCACCAGCTCGGCCGGGAAGACCTTCGGCGCCCGCGGTGCACCGCCGGCCAGCAGGTCGAGCAACCGCTCGCCAGCGGCGGCCGCCATCGCGACCACCGGCTGCACCACGGTCGTCAGCGGTGGCTGCGCAGTGGCGGCGACGCCGAGGTTGTCATAGCCGACGACCGACACGTCCTGCGGCACGCCCTTGCCGCGGGCGGCCAGTGCGGCAAGCGCCCCCACGGCCATCTGATCGGATGCCGCGACGATGCCGTCGACGTCCGGGTGCTCGTCGAGCAGTCGATGGGTGGCGGCGCGGCCGCCCGCCATCGTGAAGTCGCCGTGCACGACGGCGTCGGCGGCCAGCCCGGCGGCCGCGAGCTCCGCACGCCACCCGGTGAGCCGGTCGATGCCGGCCGACATGTCCTCCGGTCCCGCGATGGTGGCGATCCGGCGACGACCCCGCTCGATCAGGTGCCGGGTGGCGAGCGCCCCGCCGCCCACGTTGTCGGTGTCGACGTACTGCGGCATCGTCTGCCCCGGCCCGGTCGCCAGCAGCGGCCGCCCGACGAACACGTGCGGCAGCGCCAGGTGGCCCAGCGCCGGGTCCAGGTCTCCCCCGAGGTGGTGGGAGACCACGATCGCGCCGTCGACGTGCCCGCCCTTCAGGAACCGTGCGGTCCGTTCGGCCTGACCGGGCCGGGCGATCACGAGCACGACCTGCACATCGGAGTCCGCCAACGAGCTCGAGAGCCCGGACAGGATGCCGATCACGAAGGGGTCGGACAGCGCGAACTCGTCGGGCTCGGGCACCACGAGGGCGATCGAGTCGGTCCGCCGGGTGACCAGCGAGCGTGCGGCCCGGTTCGGGGTGTAGCCGAGTGCCGCGACCGCTGCCTGCACCGCCGCCATCGCTGCGTCGGAGACCCGCTCACCACCGTTGATCGCGCGCGACGCGGTCGACCGGGACACCCCGGCGAGCTCGGCCACCTGCTCGAGCCTCGGCGCACCGCCTGCCCGGGCGGGAGCCACAGCACCGTTGCCCCGCATCGTCGGACCTCTCTCAGTCAGCTACCATGATTCTTCCAGCACACCCGGCAGGATGCCGAGGGCCGACTGACGGCCCGCGACGACGACCAGGACCTGCAGACGCAGGACGGGCCAGAACCCCCCAGCCACGACCTGCGACCAGCCAGCGTAGTGGCGACCGCAGACGAGAGTCGCCCGCGGCGCGACGGGATCGCCCGGACCGGCGTGTCGAACGGACGGCCTCCACTGCAGGTGGTCCGATGAACTGGGAAGGCAATCCTGCCGCATCCGCGCGGGCCGCCGACCAACGAGGGACGGATGGCAATGACGCCCAGACCCAGAGCTGCCGGTCGTTCGGCTCGCGCCGATGCGAGCCTGCAGCAGTTGCTCGCGGACAGCTCGAACCCGTTGGCCGCCGTGCTCGAGAGCCTGCACGCGAACTGCTTCGTCGCGGACCTGGACCTCACCCTGGTGTGGTCCAACCGCGCGGCCCAGGTGACCATGGTGGGACTTGCACCAGCGGTCCGGGCCGCGTTCGGGCTGGACGTCGGCCAGATGGTCGGCGGCTCGATCCACCGGTTCCACAAGGACCCGGCGCGCATCGAGAAGATCCTGCTCGACCCGTCGGCCCTGCCCCGCGATGCGGTGTTCTCCTTCGGCGGCGTCACGTTGCGCACGCTCATCAACCAGATCACCGACGGCCAGGGCACACGGTTGGGCTACGTCGTGGTCTGGGACAACGTGAGCGAACGCAACGCCTCGGCCGATGCCGCGGTCCGCGCCGTCACCACCGCGACCGAGCGGATCTCCGGCATCTCGCACGAGGTGGTCGAGATCTCGGGCCACACATCGGCGGAGGCCGACTCCGCGGCCGGTGCGACCGAGCAGCTGCGGGCAGCGATCTCCGAGATCGCCCGCTCGTCGAACGAGGCCACCGGCCAGGTCCGTGCGGCGGCCACCGCCACCGAGGAGGGCGTGGCCAAGCTGGCCGACCTGCAGCACGCGAGCGCCGAGATCGGCGACTTCCTGCGACTGATCACCGGGGTCGCCGAGCAGACCAAGATGCTCGCCCTCAACGCGACCATCGAGGCCGCCCGCGCCGGCTCGGCGGGCAAGGGATTCGCGGTGGTCGCCGACGAGGTCAAGCAGCTCGCCGGCGCGACCGCCGCGTCGATCACGGACATCGAGGCCCGCATCGAGGCGATCCAGAGCGCGGCCTCGGCCGGTGCGCGCACCCTGTCCGAGATCGAGCGACTGGTCACCACTGTCCTCGACGCCCAGACCTCGGTCGCCGCCGCGATCGAGGAGCAGTCGGCGGTCGCCACCGACCTGGCCCGCTCGATCACGGTGATGTCGAACAACGCCACCCAGGCGACCAGCAAGACGAACGAGGTCGCCGACGGGATCCGGCAGATCACCGAGCGCACGACGACCCTGCACCAGCTGATCATCGAGTCCTGACCCCGACGGTCCGGTCACCGGACCCCATCCTCGGGTCAGGTCGAGGCGCGCACCACCAGCTCGGCGGGGAACACCTGGGGCTCCCGCGGCGCACCGCCGGCCAGCAGGTCGAGCAGCCGCTCGCCGGCGGCCGCCGCCATGGCCACCACCGGCTGCACCACGGTGGTCAGCGGAGGCTGCGACGAGGCCGCCACCCCGAGGTTGTCGTACCCGACGACGGCGACGTCGCGCGGCACGACCTTGCCGCGCGCCGCCAGCGCCGCCAGCGCCCCCACCGCCATCAGGTCGGAGGCCGCCACGATGCCGTCGATGTCGGGGTACTCGTCGAGCAGCTGGTGGGTGGCGGCCCGGCCACCGGCCAGGGTGAAGTCACCGTGCACGGCCGCGTCGGCCGTCAGCCCGGCGTCCGCGAGCGCCGAGCGCCAGCCGTTGAGCCGGTCGATCCCGGCCGACATGTCCGCCGGCCCGGCGATGGTGGCGATATGACGCCGACCCCGCCCGATGAGGTGCCGGGTCGCGAGGGCTCCACCGCCCTCGTTGTCGGTGTCCACGTACTGCGGCGGGGTCTGCGCGGCCCCGTTGCCGATGAGCGGGCGTCCCACGTAGACGTGCGGCAGCGACAGGTTGACCAGCGCCGGGTCCAGATCGCCGCCCCGGTGGTGCGAGACCACGATGGCTCCGTCGACGTGCCCGCCCCGCAGGAACCGGGCCGTGCGTTCGGCCTGGCCGGGACGGGCGATGACCAGCACCACCTGCACGTCCGAGTCCGCCAACGAGCTCGACAGCCCGGACAGGATCCCGATCACGAAGGGATCGGCGAGCGCGAACTCGTCCGGTTCGGGCACCACGAGCGCGATCGAGTCGCTGCGCCGGGTGACCAGCGACCGGGCCGCACGGTTCGGGGTGTAGCCCAGCGCCGCCACCGCGGCCCGCACCGAGGTCATCGCATCGGCGGAGACCCGGTCCCCGCCGTTGATGGCGCGCGAGGCAGTCGAACGCGAGACGCCCGCCAGCTCCGCCACCTGCTCGAGCGTCGGGACGCCCCGTGCCTCCGCGGGCCTGACAGCACCACTGCTGCGCATCGTCGATCCCTCTCAGGCCTGAGGTCTCATCCCTTCACCGCGCCCTGCATGATGCCCGACACGAGCTGGCGGCCAGCCACGATGAACAGGATCAGCAGAGGCAGGACCGAAACGAACACCCCGGCCATGACCTGCGAGTAGTCAGCGTAGTAGTGGGCCTGGAGCATCTTGAGCGCGACCGGGAGCGTGGTCTTGCCCGGCACCGCGCCGAGCACGACCAGGGGCCAGAAGTAGTTGGTCCAGTTCGCCACGAATGCGAACAGCCCGAGCATGGTGGCCGCCGGCCGGGCGGCCGGGAGCGCGATCGACCAGAACGTCCGGAACATGGACGCCCCGTCGACGCGCGCCGCCTCGATGAGCTCGTACGGCAGCGCACTCTCCAGGTACTGCGTCATCCAGAACACGCCGAAGGCGGTGACCAGCGCGGGGATGATGACTGCCGGCAACGTCCCGATCAGGTGCAGCTGCTTCATCACGAGGAACAGCGGCACCACGCCGAGCTGGGTCGGGATCGCCGTGGTCGCGATGACGAACACCAGCAGCGGACCGCGGCCGCGGAAGCGCAGCTTGGCGAACGCGTAGCCGGCCAGCGTCGAGAACAGCACCACGGACGCCGCCGTGACGACCGACACCACGAGCGAGTTCCGCAGCGCCGACCAGAACCCGATGTCGGAGGTGACCACCGAGAGCATGTTCTCGAACAGGTGCCCACCCGGGACCAGCGACGGGATCGGGTTGCGCGCGACGTCCTCCTTGGTGGACGCCGCGATGAGGAAGGCGTAGTAGAGCGGGTAGACGGCGATGGCGAGGACGACCGCCAGGATGCCGTAGGTGACCCAGCCCGGGCGACGATCGGCCCCGGACCCCTTGTGGCCCTGCCTGCGGGCGGCGGCGCGTGCGGCGCCCTTGCCCGCGCTCTGCTGGATGACGGGGATCGACGGGGCGCTCATGACCGGACCTTCCGTGCCCGGCGCACGGCACCGGAGTCTGACGCGATCCTCCGGGTGAACCAGTAGTTCACCAGCGAGATCACGAGGATGACGAGGAACAGCAACCAGGCGACCG
>JAHIJU010000058.1 GCA_018898235.1 Actinomycetota bacterium
ATGGCTGTGGTCATCTTCACCGCGTCCGTGCTGCGGTTCCGGCGTGACCTGGCGCCCGGCGGCCGCTCATGAGCTGGGGCGCGTCCGGGCTGGACGTCACCTTCGGCGGCCGGCGCGTGCTGCACCAGGTGGATCTGCACGTCGATCCAGGCCAGGTGGTCGCCGTCGTCGGCGGTGACGGGGCCGGCAAGACGACCCTGCTGCGGGCCCTCGTGGGCGGGGCGCGGCCCAGCGCCGGCAGCGTGCGGAACCCTGGCCGCGACCGCACCGGCTTCATGCCGGCGAATGCGAGCACGTGGGCCGATCTGAGCGTCGACGAGAACATCGACTTCGTCGCCTCCGCGTACGGCGTGCGCGGCACCGATCTCGCGCAGCGCCGGGCCGAGCTGCTCACGGCCACCGGCCTCATGCAGGCGCGCGGGCGCACCTCCGCCCAGCTGTCCGGCGGGATGCGCCAGAAGCTCGGCTTCGCCCTCGCCAGCATCCACCGCCCCGAGCTGCTCGTGCTGGACGAGCCGACGACGGGCGTCGACCCGGTGAGCCGCGTCGAGCTGTGGCGTCTGGTCTCGGCCGCGGCCGCCGCGGGGACCGCCGTCGTCATGGCCACGACCTACCTCGACGAGGCCGAGCGCGCGGCGGTGGTCATCGTGCTGTCGCAGGGTCGGGTCCTGCTCTCGGGGCCCGCCGCCGACGTCGTGCGCCAGGCGCCCGGCACGGTGCTCGCGAGCGCGGACGGCATCGGTCCGGACCGCAGCTGGCGCCGGGGGCACGAACGCCATGGCTGGGTGCCGCCCGGGCAGGACCCGCCCGCCGGTGCCCTCGTGCTGGTCCCCGATCTGGAGGACGCCGTGATCGCCGCCACCCTGCAGCAGGAGGCCACCGATGTCTGAGCCACTCGTGCAGCTCACCGGGGTCAGCCGCCTGTTCCCCGGGCTGCTCGCCGTCGACGATGTGAGTCTGCAGGTGCATCCCGGCGAGGTCGTGGGCCTGCTGGGGGCGAACGGCGCCGGGAAGACGACGCTGCTCACCATGCTCCTGGGTCTGCTGGCCCCGACCGCGGGAACCGTGCGGCTGCTCGGCGGGCCGCCGTCGCGCGCGACCCGTCGCCGGGTGGGCTACGTCCCGCAGAACCTGGGCCTCTACGAGTCGCTGACCGTCGCCGAGAACCTGGCCTTCATCGCCGGGGCGTACGGCACCGCGTCCCCGACGCTGCCGGACGGTCTGCGCGGGCTCGCGAACACGCCGGTCGCCTCGATCGGGCTGGGCAGTCGCCGACGCCTGTCGTTCGTCGCGGCGCTGGGCCACGACCCGGCCCTGCTGGTGCTCGACGAGCCGACCTCGGGCGTCGACCCGCTGGCCAGGGCCCGGTTGTGGGACACGATCCGCGCCCAGGCGCAGGCGGGCGTGGGGGTGGTCGTCACCACCCACTACCTGCAGGAGGCGCGCCAGTGCGACCGGCTGGTGCTCATGGTGGCCGGACGGTCGGTGGCCTCCGGCGGCGAGGACGACCTCATCGGCGATCTCACGGCCGTCCAGGTGCGCACCGAGGTGTGGCAGCAGGCGTTCGCCGCGCTCGCGGAGGCCGGGCTGCCGGTCGTGCTCGAGGGCACCGGGGTCCGCGTCGCCGCCGTCCCCGTCGACCAGGTGCGCGCGGTCCTGGCGGACGCCGGGGTCGCGGCCCAGGTCGCGGCGGTCCCGGCGCGGCTGGAGGAAGTGATGGCGGCCCGGGCAGCACGGTGATCCGTGCCGCCCGGGCCGCGAGGTCCGGCAGGAAGGGGAAGGTCAGGCGGTGCGGGGGGCCTCGGCGGCCGGGCCGACGTACTGCGCGGAGCCCAGCCACAGGATGAGGGCGAAGATCCAGCTCAGGAAGATGAGCCCGACGGCGAAGCCGGTGCCCTTGGCGAACGACTTGGCCAGGTCGATGGCGAGCAGGACCCAGATGACGATGTCCACGATCGGGATGATCAGCAGGATGATCCACCACACCGGCCGGCCCACGACCTTGAGCAGCACGATGACGTTGTAGATCGGGACGAAGGCCGCCCAGGCGGGCTGCCCGGCCTTGCCGAAGACGCCGTACAGGGGCAGGACGCCGATGATGTAGCCGATCAGGCCGCCGATGATGCCGCCGATGCCGATGCCAGCCGAGGTGGCCGTGTCGTCGGTCAGGAGCTGGAGAATGTGCATGGACGGAAGGTAGCGGTCCCGGCACCCCGCGGGCCAGCATTCCGGTGACACCCGTCCCACATCGCGAAAACCCGGGCTGACCTCAGCCGATGATGTGGAAACCCGCCTCCCCGACGGGCGGCTCCTCCTCGACCTCCACCGAGGTCACCTGAGCGAAGCGCGGGCCGCGGGCGAGCCAGCCGAGCATCTGCTCGACGCGCTCCGCCGACCCTTCGACCGCGACCTCGACCGCGCCGTCGGGCAGGTTCCGCACCCAGCCCGCGACCCCGAGCCGCTCGGCCGCACGCGTGCAGGACCACCGGAACCCGACGCCCTGCACGATGCCGCGCACCACGGCGCGCCGTCGCACCGGCGGTGGAGGAACGGGTCCGTCCGGCATGGTCGAAGCCTAGGACGGCGTGCTGGTCAGGCCTCGACGGCCCGCGCGCTGTCCTGGCGGATCTGCACCCGCCGGATCTTGCCCGAGATGGTCACCGGCATCGCCTCGACGAACTCCACGATCCGCGGGTACTTGTACGGAGCGGTCCGGGACTTGACGAAGGTCTGGATGTCCTTGCCCAGCGCATCGCTCGCGACGTAGCCCGGTGCGAGCACGACGGTCGCCTTGACCACGATCCCGCGCACCGGGTGCGGCGCCCCCGTGATGGCGCACTCCTTGACCGCCGGGTGGGCCATCACCACGCTCTCCACCTCGAACGGGCCCACGCGGTAGCCGGAGGTCTTGATCATCTCGTCGGTCCGCCCGACGTACCAGAAGTAGCCGTCG
>JAHIJU010000059.1 GCA_018898235.1 Actinomycetota bacterium
CCCGAGCTTGGCGGCCATCGCCTGCAGCTCGGGGAGGCGCAGCGCGGAGAGCGCAGGCGTCAGGGCGGTACCGCCGGACGTGGTCGCGGCGGCGTCGATGGTGTCTGTCACGAAGGACCCTTTCCCTCGTTCGGGCCGCTGGCTGGCAGCGACCGTCCCGCTCGGCGGCGTGCCGGCACGGGTCTCGAACAGCCACGAGTCGCGTACGGCAACGGGCACGCGCATGGCTGGGGTGCATCCCCGGTCCGTGGGCGGACCGGACATCTCCTACGTGTCACGAGCGTCCGGGGCGGTCCCATCGGGACGTGCCGTAGCCGTGAGGCAGGAGGTTCGGGGAGCATTGCGATCGTAGCATCGCGGCACGCACGTCCCGCGCCGTGTGGTCCGGATCTCACCCAGGCACGACCCCGACGCCTGCCTGGCACCCGGCGTGCGTCGCCCCCCACCGCGTCGCCGCCGATCGCTCGACGCCAGCCGCCCAGGACGCACACCCGCCCCGTGCGGCCGGGCCGCAGCCGGCCACCCCAGAGAAAGCCCTGGTCATCGGCTCAACCTGACCGGTCTGACGGCCGATCAGAGCCTCAGTGGATCGTCCCGACCGCGCGCGCTGGTCGGGACAGGCCCCGACCAAGGTGGTCCCGGCAACGGTCCCGCGACGAGGGGGTGCGCCCGATGCCGGTCGCTGCACAGGACACGTCCCACCCGAACCGACTCGCCGTCCCGTTGCTGGGGCTGCTGGCGGCGATCCAGGTCTCCGACCCGCTCATCACGACCCTGACCCTGGTCAAGGCGTCCGATGAGCTCAACTTCTCCGCCTCGCTGCAGTCGCTGGCCGCCGGGATCTCGACCTTCGCGCTCGCCGCCACCGTCATCCCCGCCGGCGTGCTCGCCGACCGGCTCGGACGGCGCACCGTGCTCGCCTTCTCCATCCTGGTGGCCTCGGTCGGTCAGGTGATGACGGCGCTGGGGCCCGACCCGGCGGTGTACATGGCCGGGCGCATCGTCACCGGCATCGCGCTCGGCGCCACGTTCGCGGCCGCCTACGGGATGATCAAGTCCGTCACGTCGGCGGCGGACCGCGGCCCGGCGCTCGCCACCTTCAACATCGTCGCGGTGGTCGTCCCGCTCCTCGTCCTCGTCCTCACCGGGCCCTTGGCCGCCATCGACTGGCGGCTGGCGTTCGTCACCCTGCCGGTGGTGTCGGTGATCGCCTTCCCGCTCACCTTCCGGCTGCTGCCGCCCGTCCCGCGCACCGGTGCGGGGCGGGTCGACTACCTGGGCATGGCGCTCATCGCCTCCGGTGTCGCCGGGGTGCTGGTCGGCATCAGCGCGGCCAGCGCCGGTGTGCAGCGCGCCGCCTGCTGGCTGCCGGTGCTGCTCGGCGTGCTCGCCCTGGCGGCCTTCGTCCGGTACGACGCGCGCACCGCCTCCCCCGTGTTCCCGGTGCACCTGCTGCGGCACCCGGCGTTCGTGGCGGCCGCGCTCATGGGGGTGCTCTTCAACTTCGCCGGCTCCGCGACCAGCCAGATGACTGCGAACTTCTGGCAGTACGTCGTCCACCTGCCCACCGCCGTCATCGGCATCGCGAGCCTGCCCACGGTGATCGTCTCGGTGATCGCCTCGGCCGTCGCGGGTCGGGCGCTCAAGGCCGGGGTGGCCACCGTGAAGATCGCCGCACTGGGCGCCGCGCTCATCGTCGCCGGGTTCGTGCTGTCCCTGCTGGTGACCAAGGACTCGGGGTACGCGGTCTTCGTGCCGATGCTCGCGCTCACCGGGTTCGGGATGACGCTCGTGGGCCTGGTGCAGTCCAACCTGTTCCTCGGGCTGGCGCCCGCGCGGTTCTTCGGCGCGGTCACCTCCAGCCGGACGGCCGTCGGGCAGTTCGGCTACTCCCTGGGCCTGACCGGCACCACCGTGCTGGTGAGCATCTTCACCCTGCGCGGGGTGAGCACCGCGTCCAAGGGGGCGGTCTCCGGGGACGGGGCCTGGGACTCGATCACGTCGTACCTGGCCACCGGCAGCACGACCGACGCCGGGCTGTCCACCATCAGCCACGCCACGCTCGCCGGCATCTACACACAGGCGTTCATCACGACGTTCCTCCTCAGCGCGGCGGCCGTGGCGGTCGGTGCGCTCGTGGTGGTCGTCGCACTGCGTCGGCGCACGGCGGCGGTCCCGGTCGAGGAGTTCCTCGGCCTCGACGCGCCGACGCCCACAGGCAGCTGAGCCCGACCCCAGACCACAGCGACCCGTCGGACCCTGGCCCGGCACCAGCAGGAGGAGTGCACCGTGACCGGAACGATCATCACTGCCAGGACCATCCTCACGATGGACCCGGACATGCCCCGCGCCCAGGCGGTCGCGGTGCAGGACGGCACCGTCGTCGCGGTCGGCACCCTCGCGCACTGCCAGACGGCGCTGCCCGGCGCCGATGTGGTCGACACCGGCGCCGCGGCGCTCATGCCCGGGTTCGTCGAACCGCACAGCCACCCGTTCATGAGCGGGGTCGCCACCCAGGCCCCCGCGGTCTCGATCGCCCCGTGGGTGGCGCCCACCTGGCCGGACGTGCTCGAGGTGTTCGCCGCCACGACCGCCGCGAGCGACCCGGCGCTCCCCCTGCTGTTCAACGGCTTCGACGCGCTGCTGCACGGGCGCCCGGCACCCGTGGCGGCCGAGCTCGACGAGATCTTCGGCGATCGCGTCGTCGTCGTCGCCGACAACTCCGGGCACGCGACCTACTTCACGTCGGCGCTCATCGCGCAGAACGGCTGGGACACGACGCCGCCGACCGACCCGGTCGGCGGGCACTTCGCCCGCACCACCGGCGGTGCGCTCACCGGCGTCGCCTACGAGGTGCCGGCCAACACCCTCGTGCTGACCCCCGTCATGGAGGCCCTGGGCGGCAACCCGCTGCTCAGCGCCGCGCAGTACTTCGCGCTCATGGCGCGCGGCGGCATCACCTCGACCTCGGACATGACCTTCGCGACCAACCTGGTGGCCGGGTACGAGGCGCTCGCATCGCTGCCGAGCGTCCCGCTGCGGGTGAGCATGTGGCACGTGTCCACCGACGAGGACTGCGTCGAGAAGGTCACGTTCACCGCAGGCGAGCAGCTGCTGGTCAAGCAGGGGATCAAGCTGTGGACCGACGGGTCGCCCTGGATCGGCAACGTGGCGCTGTCCTTCCCCTACCAGGACAGCCCGGCGACCGAGCGCGCCGGGATCGACCCGGCCACGGCCGGCAGCCCCGCGTCGATGAACTACAGCCGCGCGCAGATCGACGCGATCCTGGACCGCTGCGCTCCGACCGGGTTCTCGATGTCCTTCCACTCCAACGGCGACCTGGCCATCGACCGGTCGCTGGACGCCTACGAGGACGCCCTCACCCGGCACGGGCTGCTGGGCACCGACCACCGCTGGCGCATCGAGCACGTCGGCGGGGCGCGCAAGGACCAGTTCGAGCGGGCCGCGCGACTCGGGGTGCACATGTCGATGGCGCCGTTCCAGTACTACTACTGGGGCGATCTGCTGGACGGCCAGATGTTCGACCACACCCACGGCTCGCACTGGCAGCCGTTCGCCGACGGCGTGGCCTCGGGCGCCTGCATCTCGTTCCACAACGACGGCTCGGTCTCGCTGCCCACCCCGGTGCTCAACGTGCAGACCGCCGTCACGCGCCGTACCCGCAGCGGGGCCGTGCACGCACCGGAGCAGCGGATCGGCCTGGACGCCGCGCTGCGTGCGCACACCATCGACGCCGCTCGGACGCTGCACCGCGACCACCTGGTCGGTTCGATCGCCGTGGGCAAGCTCGCCGACCTGGTCGAGCTGACGGCCGATCCGTACGAGGTCGAACCCGAGCACCTGGCCGACGAGGTCACGGTCTCCGGAACCTGGGTGGGCGGCCGGCGGATCGACCTCGAGGAGTTCCTCACGGCCGCCGCGGGCGCGACGGCGAGGTGAGCGCGACATGACCAGGAACCCTGGGCGGCCCGGCGGCCCACGCAGCGACGACGCCGTCGTCGTCGTCCACACCGGATCGTTCGTCACGATGGAGCCCTCGTTCCCGACCGCCCAGGCGGTCGCGGTGCGTGCGGGACGCATCCTCGCGGTCGGATCGCTCGAGCAGGTGCGCCGAGCACTGGGCGACGAGCCGTTCACCCTCGACGAGACGTTCGCCGGGCTCACCGTGCTGCCGGGGTTCATCGACCAGCACCTGCACCCGATCCTGGGCGCCTCGACCCTGGCCACCGAGGTGGTCTCGATCGAGGAGTGGGTGCTGCCGGGGCGCACCTTCCCGGCCGCGACCAGCCCGCAGGACTACCGCGCCCGGCTGACCGCAGCCGTGGCCGCGATGGCGCCGCTGACGCCGGGGGTCGCACCGGCCGACGAGGAGTGGTTCTTCTCCTGGGGCTACCAGTCGTTGTGGCACGGCCCGCTGGACCGCGCGACGCTGGACGCGATCGGCGGTCCGCGTCCGGTCGTGGTCTGGCAGCGCTCGTGCCACGAGTGGTACCTCAACACCGCCGCGATCGAGGCCCTCGGCCTGACCGAGGCCTCGATGGGCGGGCACGGGGACGCCTCCACCATGGTCGACTGGGCCGCCGGTCACTGGTGGGAGACCGGGATGAACCTGCTGCTGCCCGCCCTGATGCCGCACTTCCTCACCCAGGCCCGGCTGGTGCGCGGGCTGCAGCAGATGGTCGCCTACCTGCACCTGAACGGGGTCACCGCCTACAACGAACCCGGCGCACTGTTCACGCCGGACATGTGGACGCTCTACCAGGGCATCCTCGGCGCACCCGACACCCCGTTCACCAGCTACTTCCTGGTCGACGGCCGGGCGCAGGTCGACGCCGGGCTGCCGCTGGCCGACACCCTCGCCGACGCCGAGAAGCAGATCGCCCTGGCCCCGCCGGGCTCGGGCAAGCTCGAGTTCTTCGACAAGCAGATCAAGCTGTTCGCCGACGGCGCGATCATCTCCCAGCTCATGCAGATGAAGGACCCGTACCTCGACGCCGACCGACGGCCCGACCCGCACCACCACGGCGCCTGGCTCATCACGCCCGAGCACCTGGAGGAGCGCACCACGCTCTACTGGGACGCCGGCTGGCAGATCCACTGCCACGTCAACGGCGACGAGGGCCTGGACGTGCTGCTCGACATCCTGGAACGGCGGATGCGCGAGAACCCGCGGGCCGACCACCGCAGCGTCATCGTGCACTTCGCCAACTCGACGCCGGAACAGGTCGACCGGATCGCCCGGCTGGGCGCGATCGTGAGCGCCAACCCGTACTACACGACGCAGTTCGCCGACGCCTACGGCCGGGTGGGGCTGGGCCCGGAGCGGGCCGACGCGATGGTGCGCTCGGCCGACGTCCTCGCCGCGAAGGTGCCGCTGTCCTTCCACTCCGATCTGCCGATGGGCCCGAGCTCACCGCTGAACTTCGTCTGGTGCGCGGTGAACCGGCTCACCGTCTCCGGTCGGGTGGCTGCGCCCGAGCAGCGGATCGGGGTGCACGACGCGCTGCGTGCGATCACCATCGAGGCCGCCTACTCGTGGCGCAAGGAGCACGAGATCGGCTCGATCGCACCCGGCAAGAAGGCGACGTTCACCGCCCTCGCGCAGGACCCCTACGCCGTGCCGCCCGAAGCGCTGCGCGACATCGCCGTCGTCGGGACGATGTACGAGGGCCGCTGGTTCCCGGTCGCCGCAGCCGGCTGAGGTCCCGCCGGGTGTCGCCAGACCCCCGTCCGGCGACGGATTGCGCGGCTTCACGGGTGCCTGAAGGGCGAGATGGGACTTCCGTCCCACGAAACACCCCGGATACCGTTCGCGTGTCCCGCCGTAACGGCGACCCGCCAGGCTGGGGCACCCCGCACCAGATCCTGGAGGACCCCCGATGAGCCCCTCGCCGTCGCACCTGCTGATCGTCCCCGACCTGACTCAGCTGTCCCGGCGCAGTCTGCTCAAGGGTCTGCTGGTCGGCGGTGCGACCGTGGGCGCGCTGGCGGCCTGCGCACCGTCCTCGTCCTCCCCGACCGCGACGGGGACCGCGGCCGTGGGCGCCGACACCGGTGCCGAGATCGACCTGGTGACCATCGCGCTGCCCGGTTCGCTGTCCTCGCTGGACGTCAACACCGAGGCCGGCATCCTCAACTACTACGTCGCCGCGATCGCCCAGGAGGGCCTGCTACAGGTCGAGCCGGACGGCACCCTCACCCCGGCGCTGGCCAAGGCCTGGAACCGGGTGGACGCCTCGACCTACGTGTTCACGCTGCGCACCGACGCGACCTTCGCCGACGGCACACCGGTCACCGTCGAGGACGTCCTGTACTCCATCGAGAAGGCGCGCGACCCCAAGGTCAGCCCCGGCACCGCCTGGGCCTGGGGCGGGGTCGACACCGTGACCCAGACCGGGGCCGACGAGATCACGATCGCTCTTTCCGCCCCGAACGTGGCGTTCGAGTGGAACCCGACCGCCGCCGGTGCACTGTTCGTGACCTCGAAAGCGTTCTTCGAGAAGGTCGGCACGCTCGGCACGGCGCAGTCGCTCATCCTCGGCTCCGGGCCGTACAAGGCGACCGCCTTCGTGCCCGACTCGTACGCCGAGTTCGAGCGCGTGGAGACCTGGTGGGGCGGCGTCCCGAAGGTCAAGAAGGTGCGCTTCGAGTTCATCGCCGACGAGAACGCCCGGCTCCTGGCGCGCCAGTCCGGTGACGTCGACCTCGCATACAGCGTGCCGATCGGCCAGCTCGACCAGTGGCGGGCCGTCGAGGGCACCCGGATCGAGACGGTCTCCGACCGCTCCTGGGCCGGGATCCTGTTCGATGTCACGGTCG
Source organism: Actinomycetota bacterium (assembly GCA_018898235.1). GTDB lineage: Bacteria > Actinomycetota > Actinomycetes > Actinomycetales > Cellulomonadaceae > Cellulomonas. The sequence continues at coordinate 6,841 of JAHIJU010000059.1, forward strand.
CGCCGTTCGACGATGCCCACGTGCGCACCGCGATCGCCCACGCCTGCAACCGGCAGAACATCGTCGACGGTGTGCTGAAGGGCAACGGAGAGGTCGCGCTCGGCCTGCCCGCCCCGTCGGTGCTGACGACCGCGGTCTCCGAGTCCGCGGCCCGCAGTCTGCTCGCGACCATCCCGCAGTACGACTTCGACCTCGACGCCGCCACGGCCGCGCTGGCCAAGTCCTCGGTGCCCGACGGCTTCACGGTCGAGTGGACCTACCCGAACAGCGGCCCGCAGCTCGGCCGGGCCGCCCAGGCCATCGCGGCCGACCTCGCCACGATCGGCATCACGGTCAACGTCGTCGAGAAGCCGCTCGAGCAGTGGCTGGCCTCGATCGGCGACGGGGTGCACGGGCTGTCGTACATGTGGTACTTCCCGACCACCTGCGACCCGGGCGAACTCGTCGGCTACCTGCTCGGCCCGGGCAACCCGGGCAAGTTCACCGACGACGAGGTGACCGCCCAGCTGGCCTCGGCGAACTCCGAGACCGACCCGACCACCCGGACGACGGCGATCATCGCCGCCAACGCCGCCGCGGCCAAGCAGGTGGCGCAGATCCCCCTGTGGTGGGGCGTCAGCTCGACGGCCGTCGACCGGTCCATCGGCCTGAAGGACTACGGCTCGTACTTCTTCGTCGGTCCGTGGGGCTCACGGCTGTACGCCGCGGCATGAGGCTTGCCCTCGGTATCGGCCGGCGCCTGGCGGCCACCGCCGCTCTGCTGCTCGCCCTGTCGTTCCTCGTCTTCTCGTTGCTGTACGTGGCACCGGGGGACGTGGCGCGCAACCTCCTGGGCACCCGACCAGTCTCGGACGAGTCGCTCGCCGCGGTGCGCGAGAAGTTCGGGCTCGACCAGCCGTTCCTCGTGCAGTACTGGCACTGGTTGTCCGGTGCGCTCACCGGGGACCTCGGTGACTCGGTGCGGTCCGGCTCGGCCGTCTCGGCCGTGCTCGGCCAACGGGTGGGCCTCACGCTCCAGCTCACCGTGCTGGCGTTCGTGATCGCCCTCGCCGTCGGGATCCCGGCCGGGGTCCGCGCGGCCCGACGGCACGGCAGCGCGCAGGACCGGACGATCGTCGGGCTGGCCGTCGTCGGGGTGGCTGCCCCCGGCTTCGCGGTCGGGTTGCTGCTGCTCTACGTGTTCGCCGTCATGCTGGGCTGGTTCCCCGTCTACGGCACCGGTGAGAGTCCCCTGGACCGGCTCTGGCACCTGGCGCTGCCGGCCGTCGCCCTGGCCGCCGGGCTCGCCGCGCTCGTGGTCAAGGTGACCCGCACCGCCGTGCTGCGCGAGCTGGAGTCCGACTACGTCACGTTCGCGCGGGCGCGCGGGCTGCGCCCACGAGCGGTGGCCCGGCTCTACCTGACGAATGCGGCCATCCCTGTGCTCACCAGCGCCGGGCTGCTGCTCGCCTTCCTGTTCGGCGGCACGATCCTGGTCGAGACGACGTTCTCGTTGCCCGGACTGGGATCGCTGCTCGCGGAGTCGATCACGTTCAAGGACATCCCCGTCGTGCAGGCCGTGACGTTGGTGGTGGCCGTCGCGATCAGCCTCGCCGGCCTCGTGGTCGACCTGCTCACGTTGGCCGTCGATCCGCGCGTACGACGGGCGGGCCTGACGTGAGCGCCGTCGCGGTTCCACTGACCCGGCCGCGGGCGGCCGTGCGCCGGCTGCGCGCCCTGCCCGGCGCCGTCCAGGGGGCCTGGGTGGTGATCGGGCTGCTCGGCGTGCTGGTGGTGGCCGGTCCCTGGATCGCCCCGCACGCCCTGGCGCAGGACGTGCTGCTCGGCGTCGCGCCCGCGGGATCACCCGGGCACCTGCTCGGCACCGATGCGCTCGGCCGCGACGTGCTCGCTCTCACGGTCGCCGGCACCCGGTCGGCGCTGATCGGGCCGCTGGTCATCGCCCTCGGCTCGATGGGTCTCGGTCTCCTGCTGGGCGCACCCGCGGGGTACCGCGGCGGGCTGCTCGACTCGCTGGTCGGCCGCTGGTGCGACCTGGTCCTGGCGTTGCCGCCGATCCTGCTGGCGATCGTCGTCGCGGGCGTCATCGGCGGCGGGTACTGGGTCTCGGTCGCCGTGCTCATGGTGCTGTTCTCCCCCTCGGACACCCGGATGATCCGCGCGGCCGTGCTCGCCACCCGGCACCGGCCCTACCTGGAGGCGACCCGCGTGCTCGGCCTGTCCGGCCCACGGGTGCTGGTCCGCCACGTGCTGCCCAACATCGCGCCGATCGCGCTCACGAACGTGTTCCTCGACGTGGCGTTCGCGCTCGTGGCCATGTCGTCCCTGTCGTACCTGGGCGTGGGCGTCGCACCCGGTTCCGCCGACTGGGGGCGTCAGCTGTCCGACGGCCGCGACCTGCTGTTCACCAACCCGGCCGCTTCCATCGTGCCCGGCGTGATGATCATCGTGGCCGCCGTCGCGGCCAACGTCATCGGAGACTGGTTGGCCGACCGGTTCGGCGTCGGGGACGAGGTGCGCGCATGAGCACCGTGCTGTCGGCTCGCGACCTGCAGGTACGGTCGGCCGCGGGCCCGATCGTCACCGGGGTGGACCTCGACCTGCACGTCGGCACGACGCTGGCCGTGGTCGGCGAGTCCGGCTCCGGCAAGTCGATGGTCGCCAAGGCCCTGTCCGGTCTGCTCCCGCGCGGCGTGCACGCCGACGGGCAGGTCGAGCTGGCCGGCAACCCCCTGGACCTGGCCGGCGGTGAACGCGTCTGGGCGCCGGTCCGTGGCCGCCAGGTGGCGCTGCTGCTGCAGGACCCGTTCACCTCGCTGTCCCCCGTGCACCGCTGCGGGCCCCAGGTGGCTGCCGCACTCCCCGACGGCCTGAGCCGCACGGAGCGTCACGACCGGGTCGCCGCCGGGCTGGCGGAGGTCGGCCTGGACCCGCAGGTGGCCCGCCGCTACCCGTTCGAGCTGTCCGGCGGGATGCGCCAGCGGGTGGCCATCGCCGCCGCCCTGGCCGCCGATCCCCAGGTGCTGCTGGCCGATGAGCCGACCACGGCGCTCGACGTGACGACCCAACGCGCGATCCTCGACCTGATCGGCGAGCTGCGCACCAGCCGCGGGATGGCCGTCGTGCTCATCACGCACGATCTCGAGCTGGCCCGCGAGCGCGCCGACCACCTCGTCGTGCTGTACGCCGGGCGCGTGCTGGAGACCGGACCGACCCGGGACGTCATGTCCCGACCTGCCCACCCGTACACGCGGGCGTTGCACGAGGCCAACCCGCCGCTCGAGCACCGGGTGGCCAGGCTCGCCGTCATCGAGGGCAATGTGCCGCGCCCCGCCCAGGTGGCCGGCCGGTGCGTGTTTGCCGATCGCTGCCCGAAGGCCCAGGAGGTGTGCCGCCAGGGCGAGCCGGCCCTGGTCGAGGTCGGCGCCAGACGCCGCTCGGCGTGCCTGTTCGCCGCCGAGGAGCTGGCCGGTTCGCCCGTGCCCCCGACGCTCGCGCCCCCGGCGCTCGGCACCGACCGCGCCGCTGCCGTCGTGCGGATCACGGGGCTGACCAAGACCTTCCCCGGCGCCGCGGTGCCCGCGCTGGACGACGTCGACGTGCTGGTCGGGGCCGGCGAGTGTGTCGGGGTGGTCGGCGAGTCCGGGTCGGGCAAGACGACCCTCGCCCGGTGCCTGGTGGGTCTGGAACAGGCCGATGGTGGGCAGATCAGGTTCCTCGGCCCGCTCGCGCCCACGGGCGACCCGGCCGGGCGGCCGGCCCACAAGCTCGTGCAGATCGTGTTCCAGGACCCGTACTCGGCGCTCGACCCGGCGCTCACGGTCGGGGCGACCCTCGCCGAGGCGCTCTGGGTGGGCGGCCGACCGCGATCCGACGTGCCCGCGCTGCTCGATCTGGTCGGGCTGCCCGCGAGCTATGCCACGCGGCGCCCGCACGCGCTGTCCGGCGGTGAACGCCAACGGGTCGCCATCGCCCGCGCGCTGGCTCCCGGACCGTCGCTGCTGGTGTGCGACGAGTCGGTCTCGGCGCTCGACGTCTCGGTCCAGGCCCAGGTGCTCAACCTGTTGCACGAGCTGCGCGGAAGGCTCGGCCTGTCCCTGGTGTTCATCTCCCACGACATGGCGGTGGTGCGCCAGATGGCCGACCACGTCTACGTCATGCTCCGCGGGCGGGTGGTCGAGGACGGTCCCACCGACCAGGTGCTGTCCCGCCCGGGTCACGACTACACGCGCGCGCTGATGGCCTCGGTGCCGGGCCGCGCCTTGGAGGAGAACGCGTGAGCACCGTCGTCGTCCAGCCGCTGACCCGCCGCACGGCACCGCCCGGGACGGACGGCGGGTACGACGCGCTCGTCGCTGCGGCCCGGGACGACGAGGTGGCCACCCGGTTGGCTGCCGCGGGCGTCCCGAACGCGGTGATCACCGGCCCCCTGGCGGGCTGGGCGGAACCGACGTCGTGGCAGGTGCGCACGTTGGTGCAGGTGCACGAGGGCGATCGGGTGGTGGGCGTCGGGCTGGTGACGGCCCGTCCGCTCACCCGGGCGTTGCGGCTGGCCGGCTGGTGGTCGGCACTGCCGGGGTCGGCCGCCGTGGCACGGGCGCTGGTCGACGCGGTGGTGGCGCTCGGCCGCACCGACGCGGCCGCCACCGTGACACTCACCGTGGCGCCGGACGACCCGACGCTGTGGGAGACCGGACTGGCCGCCGGCTTCACCCCGCTCACCGCGCCGGCCTCGGGTGCCCCGCTCCCGCACGAGCCCGGTGCGCTGCCCCGCGGGCTGCGGCTCGTGCTGGCCGAGGTCGCCGCCGACCGGCCGGTCCCCTACATGCGGCAGACCACCGACTACACGTGCGGTCCCGTCGCCGGGTCGATGGCGCTGGCCGGTGTCGGGCTCGCCGGGGCTCCCGACCGCCGCGGTGAGCTCGCACTGTGGCGCGAGGCCACCTACGTGCCCGGCTGCGACCCGTTCGGCCTGGCCCTCGCGCTGGCCTCCCGTGGGGCCGCACCGACGGTGTGGAGCAGCACCACCGAACCGACGCTGATCGACGAGGCCACCGCGCCTGGCACGCAGGAGATGCAGCAGTTCGTGCTGGGCGACTTCCGCGACCGGGCGCTGGCCGCCGGGCTACCGCTGCGTCTGGAGGCGCCGACGGTGGCCGACCTGCACGAGCACCTGCTCACCGGTGGGCTCGCGCTGCTGCTCATCGACCAGCACCCGATGCACCTCGAACCGTGCCCGCACTGGATCACCGCGCACGGCGTGTGGCACCGGGGCGAGGAGTCCGGGGTGCTCGTGGACGATCCGTGGACCGACGTCGACCTGGGTGAGACCTGGCTCGACGCGACCGGGCTGCCGCTGCCGGACGCGACCGTCGACCTGCTCTGGGGCTGGGGCGGCGCCCGGTCGGCCCTGCTGCTCCCGGCCTGACCGACCGCTCGGGACCAGGTGCGGCCCCGCACCCGGCCGCACCCTCAGAACCGCTCGACGGTCCCGCCGCTGCGGTCCACCTCGGGCGCCAGGATGCGCCAGCCACCGAGCACCCCGCCGAACACCTCGTGCATCGCGGCCCGGGCATCGAGGCGGCCCTCGACCCCGAACGCCAGCACCGTCGGACCCGCCCCGGACACGACGGCGGGCACCCCGAGCCTGCGCAGCGCGTCCACCAGCGCCAGGCTGTCCGGCATGACCGCGCGGCGCTGCTCCTGGTGGAGCCGGTCGACCGTCGCCTCGAACAGCAGCTCGGGATGGCGCCCCAGTGCCTCGACCAGCAGGGCCGCGCGCGAGAGCTGGAACGCAGCGTCGGCATGCGGCACCCGGGCCGGCAGCACCTTGCGCGCGGTCGCGGTCGCCAACCGCGTCGGAGGGACGGCGACCACGGGGCGGACGGACTCGTGCAGCTGGAGCTGGACCGCGTGCGGGCCCGGCAGCCAGGCGAGGGTGAGCCCGCCGAAGACCGCGGGTGCGGCATTGTCCGGGTGGCCCTCGCGCCGGGTCGCCAGCGCGAGCACGCGGGCGTCGTCCAGGGCATCGGGTTCGGCGATCAGCCCGCGCACCGCCAGGATCCCCGCCACGACGGCTGCGGCCGACGACCCGAGCCCGCGCCCGTGCGGCACGACGTTGGTGCACCGCAGCCGCAACCCGGTCCGGGAGACCCCGACCTCGTCCATCGTGTCCAGGATGGTCGCGGCGACCAGGTGCCGGTCCCCGCTCGGCAGCTGGCCGGCGCACTCACCGGCCACCTCGACCACCACGTCCGAGCTCGCGGTGGTCGTCACCTCGACCTCGTCGTACAGCGCGAGGGCCAGGCCCATCGCGTCGTAGCCGGGGCCCAGGTTGGCGCTGGTCGCGGGCACGCGCACGCGCACCCGGTCGGCGGCCAGGCGCACGGCTCAGTCCAGCCCGAGCGCGCCGGCGATGGACACCACGTCGGCCGTCACCCGCTGCGGGCGGACCTCGACGCCGTCCGGGCCGCGCAGCGCCCACTGGGGGTCCTTGAGCCCGTGCCCGGTGACCGTGATCACGATGGTGGCCCCGGCCGGCACGCGGCCGGCCTCGGCGAGCATGAGCAGCCCCGCGACCCCGGCGGCCGAGGCCGGTTCGACGAACACGCCGACCTGGGCGGAGAGCACCTTGTGCGCAGCCAGGATCTGCTCATCGGTGACCGATTCAATGAGCCCGCCCGAGGCGTCCCGGGCCTGCTCGGCCTGCGCCCACGAGGCCGGGTTGCCGATCCGGATGGCGGTGGCGATGGTCTCCGGCTCGGTCACCGGGTGGCCGAGCACGATCGGCGCGGCACCCGCCGCCTGGAAGCCCCACATGGCCGGGGTCCGGGTCGAGACGGCGCCGTGCTCCGCCCCCGCGTCCAGGCCCGCGTACTCGCGGTAGCCCTTCCAGTACGCCGTGATGTTCCCGGCGTTGCCCACGGGCAGGATGTGGATGTCCGGCGCATCGCCCAGGGTGTCCACGATCTCGAACGCCGCGGTCTTCTGGCCCTGGATGCGGTCGGGGTTCACCGAGTTGACGAGCTCGACCGGGTACGCCTCGGCCAGCTTGCGGGCCGCGACCAGACAGTCGTCGAAGTTGCCGTCGACCTGCAGCAGCTTGGCGCCGTGCGCGACCGCCTGGGAGAGCTTGCCCATCGCGATCTTGCCGTCGGGCACCAGGACGGCGCAGACCATGCCGGCGCGCGTCGCGTAGGCGGCCGCCGAGGCCGACGTGTTCCCGGTGGAGGCGCACACGACGGCCCTGGCACCGTGGTGGGCGGCGGCCGACATGGCGGTCGTCATACCGCGGTCCTTGAAGGACCCGGTCGGATTGGTGCCCTCGACCTTGACCCACACCTCGGCGCCGGTGGCGGCCGACAGCGCCGGGGCAGGCACCAGCGGGGTGCCGCCCTCGAGCAGCGTCACCGGGTGGGTCTGGACGTGCGCGGGCAGACGGTCGGCGTACTCGGCGATGACGCCGCGCCACTGGTGGGCCATCAGGCTCCCTCGACTCGCAGGACGGACACGACACGGTCGACGACGGGCAACGCCGCCAGGGCCTCGACCGTCGCCGCCCGCGCGGCCTCGGTGGCCGCGTGGGTGGAGATCACCAGGTGGGCGGGGCCGGCGCCGGTGGGCGTCTGGCGCACGGCCTCGATGGACACCCCGAGGTTGGCGAGCGCCGCGGCGACCTGGGCGAGCACCCCGGGCCGGTCGGCCACGTCGAGCCGCACCTGGAACCGGGACACCGCGGCCTCGGGCGCCAGCACCGGCAGCTCGGCGTAGAACGACTCGGCCGGTCCGCGGCCGCCGAGCACCCGGTGGCGGGCCACCGACACCAGATCGCCCAGCACGGCGGAGGCCGTCGGGACACCACCGGCGCCCGGCCCGTAGAACATGAGCTGACCGGCGGCCTCGGCCTCGACGAAGACGGCGTTGAACGCCCCGCGCACCCCGGCGAGCGGGTGCTCGAGCGGGACGAGGGCGGGGTGCACCCGCACGCTGATGCCGCCCTCGAGCCGTTCGGCGACGGCGAGCAGCTTGATGACGTGCCCGGTGCGGGCGGCCCAGGCCACGTCCTCGTCGGTGAGGCCGGTGATGCCCTCACGGGCGACGTCGTCGAGCGAGACGCGCGTGTGGAACGCGAGCGAGGCGAGGATCGCGGCCTTGGCCGCCGCGTCGAAACCCTCGACGTCGGCGGTCGGGTCGGCCTCGGCGTAACCCAGACGCTGGGCGTCCTTGACGGCCCGGTCCAGGTCGACGTCGTCGGAGGCCATGGTGTCGAGCACGTAGTTCGTCGTGCCGTTGACGATGCCGAGCACCCGGCGCACGGTGTCCCCGGCCAGCGACTCACGCACCGCCCGGACCACCGGGACTGCACCGGCGACGGCGGCCTCGAAGTACAGGTCGACCCCGGCGGCATCGGCCGCGGCGTACAGCGTGGGGCCGTCGGCGGCCAGCAGCGCCTTGTTGGCGGTGACCACGCTCGCACCGTGCGCGATGGCGGACAGCAGCAGGGTGCGCGCCGGTTCGACGCCGCCCATGA
>JAHIJU010000060.1 GCA_018898235.1 Actinomycetota bacterium
CCAGTCCCGGACGGAGGGGATGTCCTCCCCGCGCTCCCGGGTGTACTCGCGTGCTTCGATCCGTGCGTCGACCATGCGCTGTCGCAACCCGGCGTACGACGAGCGTAGCCAGTGGACCTGGTCGATCACGTCGATCACGAGATGGAATCTGTCCAGATCGTTCAGCATCACCATGTCGAACGGCGTGGTGGTCGTGCCCTCCTCCTTGTACCCACGAACGTGCAGGTTGGAGTGCCCGTTGCGGCGGTACGTGAGGCGGTGGATGAGCCACGGGTAGCCGTGGTAGGCGAACACGATCGGCCGGTCGGCTGTGAAGATCGTGTCGAATTCTCTGTCGGTGAGCCCGTGCGGGTGCTCCCGCGCGTCCTGCAGGCGCATGAGGTCCACGACGTTGACGACGCGGATCATCAGCTGCGGCAGCTCGCGACGCAGGATGTCGACCGCGGCCAGCACCTCGAGCGTCGGCACGTCCCCGGCGCACGCCAGCACGACGTCGGGCTCCTTGCCGGGCACCTCGGTGCCGGCCCACTCCCAGATGCCCAGCCCACGTGAGCAGTGGCTGACGGCCTGGTCCATGGTCAGGAAGTTCGGGGCCGGCTGCTTGCCCGAGACGACGACGTTGATGTACTGGCGACTGCGCAGCACGTGGTCGTAGGTCGACAGCAGGGTGTTCGCGTCCGGCGGCAGGTAGACCCGGACCACCTCGGACTTCTTGTTCACGACGTGGTCGATGAACCCGGGGTCCTGGTGGGAGAAGCCGTTGTGGTCCTGGCGCCACACGTGGCTGGACAGCAGGTAGTTGAGGCTCGCGATGGGTCGGCGCCACGGGATGTCGTTGGTGACCTTGAGCCACTTGGCGTGCTGGTTGACCATCGAGTCGACGATGTGGATGAAGGCCTCGTAGCTGGTGAACAGCCCGTGGCGGCCGGTGAGCAGGTAGCCCTCGAGCCAGCCCTGGCACTGGTGCTCGGACAGCATCTCCATGACGCGACCTGCGCGGGCCAGGTGCTCGTCGACCTCCGGGCTCTCGTACTCGGCGTTCCACTGCTTGTCGGTGACGTCGTAGACCGCCTGCAGCCGGTTCGACGCGGTCTCGTCGGGGCCGAAGATCCGGAAGTTGTCGGGGTTCCGGCGGATCACCTCGGTGAGGTACTCGCCGAGCACGCGGGGGGCCTCGGACAGCGTGCCGGCCGGGGTCGGGACGTCGACCGCGAAGTCGCGGAAGTCGGGCAGCCGCAGGTCGTGCAGCAGCTCACCGCCGTTCGCGTGCGGGTTGGCGCTCATCCGCAGCGGTCCGGCCGGGGCGAGCGCGGCGATGTCCGGGTCGAGCGCGCCGGCCGCGTCGAACAGCTCGGCCGGGCGGTACGAGCTCAGCCACGTCTCGAGCACTGCCAGGTGCTCGGGGGTGTCCCGCGCGCTGGCCAGCGGGACCTGGTGGGCGCGCCAGCTGCCGGTGGTCTTCTTGCCGTCGATGCGCGCCGGGCCGGTCCAGCCCTTCGGGGTGCGGAAGACGATCATCGGCCACATCGGGCGGGTGAGGTCGCCCGTAGCGGCGCGGGCCTTGATCGCGGCGATCTCGTCGAGCGCCTCGTCGAGCAGGGCCGCGAACCGGCGGTGGGTCTCCAGCGCCGGTTCGTCGTCGAAGCCGCCGACGAACACGTACGGCTTGTGCCCGTACCCGCGCATGAGGTCGGTGAGCTCGTCGTCGCTGATCCGGGCGAGCACCGTCGGGTTGGCGATCTTGTAGCCGTTGAGGTGCAGGATCGGCAGCACGACGCCGTCCTGGGCGGGGTTGACGAACTTGTTGGAGTGCCAGCTCGTGGCCAGCGGGCCGGTCTCGGCCTCACCGTCGCCGACGATCGCGGCGACCAGCAGGTCCTTGTTGTCGAACGCGGCGCCGTAGGCGTGCGAGAGCGCGTAGCCGAGCTCACCGCCCTCGTGGATGGAACCGGGGGTCTCCGGGGCGACGTGGCTGGGGATGCCGCCGGGGAAGGAGAACTGGCGGAAGAGGCGGCGCAGGCCTTCCTCGTCGCCCGTGATGTCGGGGTACACCTCGGTGTACCGGCCGTCGAGGTAGGCGCTGGCCACCAGGCCCGGGCCGCCGTGGCCGGGGCCGATGATGTAGATGGTCTCCTGCTGACGGGCGGCGATCGCGCGGTTGAGGTGCGCGTACAGGAAGTTCAGGCCGGGCGTGGTGCCCCAGTGGCCGAGCAGCCGCGGCTTGACGTGGTCGCGGGTCAGCGGCACGCGCAGCAGCGGGTTGTCGAGCAGGTAGATCTGCCCGACGGACAGGTAGTTGGCCGCGCGCCACCACTTGTCGATGCGCGCGAGGGTGGCCTCGTCGGGGGCGCCGGTGCCTGGGTTCCAGGTCGTGGGGGTCTTCGAGGTGGCGTTGTCGGTCATCGTGCTCGCCTCCGGACGGTGCGGGTCGTCGGCGACCCAGTGGGTGGTGGTCGGCGACCCGAGGACGGGCAGCCGTCAGGTGCGAGAGCCGGGTGAGCGCTCCCGCATCGGGTCCATCGAACCGCTTCCTCGCCGGCGATGCACGGAACGTAGGTCCCATATCGTCCCATGAATCGTGTGCTCGGTCGGTGCGGTCCGTCTCCGGTCCGGCGCTCCGGGGTACGGTGAGGCGTGTCCGACGAGCGCGCCGAGCCGGTCCGCGCCGGGTCGGCGCAGGGCGGGGCGACGGCGCCTCCGCTGGCCCGGTCCGAGGCCACCGGGTCTTTCTGGCAGGTGGCGCGCCGGCCGCGGATGCTGGGGCTGCTCCTGCTGCTGGCGGTGGCCGCGGTGGTCTGCGTCCGGCTCGGGGTCTGGCAGCTCGACCGCGCGCAGGTGCACGGCGCCCAGGCCGAGCAGCGCCGGGTCGCAGCGCTCGTGGCGGCCGATCCGGCGCCGCTCGAGCAGGTGCTCGCGCCGCAGACGGCGTTCACCGGCGGGCTGGTCGGCCGCAAGGTCGAGGTGACCGGAACCTATGACGCCGCCGGTCAGCTGCTCGTCGCCGGCCGGGTGCACGAGGGTGTGACCGGCTCGCTCGTGCTGACGCCGCTGTCGGTGACGGTGGACGGCGAGCAGGCGGTGCTGCCCGTGGTGCGCGGCTGGACCGCCGACCCCGGGTCGGCGCAGCCGCCGCCGACCGGCACGGTGCGGCTGATCGGCTACCTGCAGGCGGGTGAGGCCCCGACCGGGACCATCACCGACGGGCGCACGGAGGCGATCAGCCCGGCCCAGCTCCTGAGCGCCTGGGGCGGGCCGATCTGGACGGGCTACCTGGTGCTGGCCGAGTCGACCCCTGCGCAGACCGGCGACCTGGCGCTGCTCGACGTCCCGTCGCGGGCCGGTTCCGGGCTCAATCTGCAGAACCTGGCGTACGCCGCCCAGTGGTGGATCTTCGCGGGCTTCGCGCTCGTGGTGTGGTGGCGCACGGTGCGCGACGAGGCGCGGTACGGCGCGCGCGACGGCGCGGCCGTCCCACCACCCTCGGGTGGCGGGACGGCCGGGTGAGGCCGGCCACCAGGGTCGCGACCTACTCGTGCTGCCAGGAGCGCCACAGCCGGGCGTAGTCCCCGCCCGCGGCCACCAGCTCCTCATGCGGGCCGATCTCGGCGATCCGCCCGTCCTGGACCACGGCGACCCGGTCGGCGTCGTGCGCGGTGTGCAGCCGGTGGGCGATCGCGACGACCGTGCGGCCCGCCAGCACCGCTGACAGGGACCGCTCCAGGTGCCGGGCTGCGCGGGGGTCGAGCAGCGAGGTGGCCTCGTCGAGCACCAGGGTGTGCGGGTCGAGCAGCACCAACCGGGCCAGTGCCAGCTGTTGCGCCTGCGCCGGGGTCAGGGTCACGCCACCGGACCCGACCTGGGTGTCCAGGCCCTCCGGCATCCCCTCCACCCAGTCCCAGGCGTCGACCGCGCGCAGCGCGTGCGCGAGCTGGTCGTCATCGGCGTGCTCGGCCGCGAGCCGCAGGTTGTCGGCGACGGAGCCGACGAACACGTGGTGCTCCTGCGTGACCAGCGCGACGTGACCGCGCAGCTCGGCCAGCGGCAGGTCGACGAGCGGCACCCCGCCGACCGTGACCCGGCCGCCGGTCGGCGGATGCACCCCGGCGAGCATCCGGCCGAGGGTCGACTTGCCTGCACCCGACGGTCCGACGACGGCCAGCCGCTCACCCGGCACCAGGTCCAGGTCGATGTCGTGCAGCACGTCGCGACCCTCGCGGTAGGCGTACCGCAGCCCCCGGGCCGACACCTGCTCGTCGGTCGGCACCTCACCGGTGGCCTCGCGGTCGGGCACCACCTGCTGGATCCCGATGACGCGGGCCAGTGCGGTCACCGCGACCTGGATCTCGTCGAGCCAGAAGATGAGCTCCCACACCGGCCCGGTGACCTGGTAGGCGTACAGCACGATCGTGGTGACGGCGCCGAGCGTCGCGTGGCCGTTGGCGGCAAGGTAGCCGCCCCAGACGAGCACGGCGGCCGGTGACAGCACGAACGCCAGGTCGACGCCGGGGAACAGCACCGTGCGCAGGTTGAGTGTGCGGGACTCGGCATCGAAGGCCTCGTGCAGGTCCGTTCGGACCCTGCGGTGGCGTCGGGCGCCCAGGCCGAGCGCGTCGATCGTGGTGGCGCCCTCGACGGACTCGGTGATCGTCCCGTTGAGCGTCGCGTAGGACGCGGCCTCGCGCAGGTATGCCGGGGTGGCCCGGTGCAGGTACCAGCGCACGATGACCACCAGCAGCGGTACCCCGACGAACAGGGCGATCGACACCAGCGGGGACATCACGATGCAGGCCGTCAGGGTGAGTGTGATCGTGGAGACCGCGACGATGACCCTCGGCACCCCGAACCGGACGGCGTGCTGCAGCTTGTTCACATCGTTGGTGGTCCGGGTCACCAGGTCGCCGGTGCCCGCACGTTCGACGGTCGACAGCGGCAACGAGGTGACCGTGGCCATGAACTCCTCGCGCAGCTCGGCGAAGACCCGTTCGCCGAACACCATGGAGGTGCGGGAGGCGAACCGGACGAGCACGGTCTGGGCGAGGACGGCCACCAGGCCGACGGTGATGAACGGGACGAGCACCCGGTTACCGGTGCCCGCGGTCACGGCGTCGACGATCCGGCCGAGCAGGAACGGCCCGGCAAGCCCGGCGATGGCTGCGAAGGTGTGCAGCGCGGCGATGGTGAGCAGATCGCGGCGGTTGCGGGCGAACAGCCCGGACGCGTAGGCGCGCACCTGGGTGGCATCGGCGATGGGCAGTCTCACAGGTGGTCTCCTTCCGGTCCGGTCGGCCCGTGGCCGGCGCCGGTGAGCAGGGGTTCGTCGTCCATCCGGCGCCCGACGACCGAGCGGTAGGTCTCGGCGACCTCGTCGCCGGCCGATCCGGCCAGCAGGTCGTCGTGCCGCCCCCGGGCGACGAGCTCGCCGTCGACCAGCAGCTGCACCTCGTCGGTGTGCTCGAGGATGAGCGGGCTGGCGGTCACGATCAGCGTCGAGCGTCCGCGTCGGTAGGCGGCCAGCCGCTCGGCGATCCGGGCCTCGGTGTGCGCGTCCACGGCGCTGGTCGGTTCGACCAGCACGAGCACCGGGGCGTCCGCCAGCAGGGCCCTGGCCAGGGCGATCCGTTGCCGCTGCCCGCCGGACAGGGACCGCCCCTTCTCGTCGAGCGCGCCGTCCAGGCCGTCGGGCACCGAGTCGAGCACGTCGCGGGCATCGGCCAGGTCGATGGCAGCGAGCAGGATCTCGTCGTCCGTTCCGCCGCGCACGTCGAGCTCGGTCCGCAGCGGTCCGCTGAACAGGGCGGGTGTGCTGGTCGAGACCAGCACGCGGCGGCGCAGCTCGGCCTTGGGCAGATCGGCCAGCAGGACACCGCCCAGGCGCACCGGGGTGGCGGCCTCGGCCTCGTCGTCGAACCGGCCGAGCCGGACGGCGATGGCGGCCGCCGCATCGGGGTCGGCGCTCACGAGTCCGATCACCCGGCCCGGTTCGAGCACGACGCCGCTGGTCTCGTCGACCAGCACCGCATCGGCCGCAGGCATCGGCGACGGCTGCGCGCGGTCCACGGTCGACGGGCGCACGCGCAGCACGGCGAGCACCTTGCGGGCGCCGATGGTGGCGCGGGTCGCCGCCTGGAGCATCTCGGTGGCGATCTGCACCGGCCAGGACAGGAAGGCCGCGTACCCGTAGGTCGTCACGAGCTCCCCGGGGCTGAGCGTGCCGGCGATGGCCATCCGGGCGCCGAGCCACACGAGGGCCAGCACGAACAGCCCGGGCAGCAGCACCTGCAGCCCGTCGAGCCAGGACTGGGTGAGTGCGACCTGGACGCCGCGTCGGCGCACGTCCTGCGACTGCGCGGCGTAGCGCGCGGTGAACACGTCCTCCCCGCCGATGCCGCGCAGGATGCGCAGGCCGGTGACGGTGTCGGATCCCAGGGTGGTGAGCCGGCCGTTGGCCTCGCGCTGGGCGCCCTGCCGGGACTGCAACGGGCGGACGAGGAGTCCGAGCGCGCCCGCGACCAGGGGCAGCCCGACGAGGACCACCACCCCGAGCTGCACCGAGATCCGCAGCATGAGCACGGCGACCACGCCGTAGGCGACGAGTGAGCCGATGAACCGTGCCGCGGTCGCGTACAGCTCACCGACCCGCAACGCGTCGTTGGCCACCGCGGAGACCACCTCACCGGTGGGCAGCTCGGTGGTGATCGCGTCGCCCGAGCGGGCCACGGTCGCGCCGACGTGCTCGGACGCTGTGTAGGAGGCACGCAGCCAGTTCTGCACGTCGAACCGGTGGCCGATCGCGTTGGTCGTGGCCGAGACCAGGCCGAGCACCCCCATCATCCCGGCGTAGCGCCACAGGTCCGGTCCCAGCCCGTGCGCCAGCCCGGCGTCGATCGCACGACCGACCAACGACGGCGTGATCGCCTGTGCGAAGAACCCGGTCACCCCGAGCAGTACGGAGACGGACAGGATGCCCCACTGGCGCCGCGCGATCCACGCGAGGTAGGCGACTGGTCCGCTCAGCGGCGGGGTTCCGGGGTCGGGGAGGGGGAGGGAGCGCACGAGGGTCCACGGTAGGCCCGGGGTCTGACATCGACCGAGGGCTTTTCGTCGTCCCGCACGGGCGGGGAGGTGGGCGCAGGTGCCCGGGGACGTCGCGTCCGTCATCCACCGGATCAGACGTCAGGCGGCCCGTTGCACTCAGCGCCCGAGGGTTGATCCGCCGTTCGGCGACAGGACCTGGCCGGTGACCCACCCACCGTCGGGCCCCAGGAGCCAGGCGATGAGCGAAGCGACCTCGCCAGGGGTGCCCGGTCGCCCGACGAGCGTCTCGAGGGACTTCCGGCGGATCAGCTCATCGTCCAGGTGCCCGTCCCAGAACTCGGTGTCGGGGACGAATCCGGGGGCGACCGCGTTGGCCGTCCCGCCGTGGCGGCCGAGGTCGCGCGCGAGGTCGAACATCCAGGCATGGAGCGCCGCCTTCATCGCGCCGTACGGGCCGGAGCCCGATCCGCGCAGTGCGGCGACCGACGAGAGCAGCACGACCCGGCCGGATGCGTCGCGCAGCGCGGGTGTGAGGGCCTCGACGAGCAGGACGGCGGTGAGCACGTTGCTCCGGAACGCCGCCTGCCAGCCGCCCGCAACGGCGGCGAGGTTGTCGCCGGGCTCGGAGACTGGAGACAGCCCGCCGGCCGCTGCGACCACGCCGGTGCAGGTGTGTCCGCTACCGTCGAGATGGTCCAGGACGTGCTGCGCGCCGTCGGGGGTGGAGACGTCGGCGGCGACGAGGTCGATCGTGTCGGGGTGTGTCGCGGCGAGGGTCTCGAGCGGTCCGGCGCGGCGGCCCACGACGGTGACGTGTCTCGCGCTCCCGGCGAGCGTGACGGCGACCGCCCGGCCGATTCCGGACCCGCCACCGCTGACCACGACCGTCTGTGCCATGGCTGACACCTTCTCACCGGGTGGCCAGGGACCGGACCGGTCGTACGCCGCAGCGACTGCCGCCGGTCCGGGCAGGCCGCTCAGGGGTTCGTGGCGTGGCGGGTCGTCGTCGGGGGCGTCGAAGGCCTCCCGGTCGGTCAGCCCGAGGTCTCCGCGGTGGAGGTAGCTCCGCCGTCCGGAGCGCCTCGATCGCGGTGAGGGGCACGTCCCGCAGGATCTGGTGCAGCCGACCCGCGGCGACGGCGAACTGCTCGGGCCACTCGGGCGAGTACGGCGATACCTCGACGGCCATGGTCCAAGGATGGCGTACGCCCCTGGCGGGCTGGCGCTCCGCCGGGCACGTGCCGGGAGCGGGCCGGTATCCGCGGCGACCGGCGACTATCCTGTGCCGGTGACGTCACCCGCCGCCCGCCCGGTTCTTGTGGTCGATTTCGGCGCCCAGTACGCCCAGCTGATCGCCCGCCGCGTGCGCGAGGCCCACGTCTACTCCGAGATCGTCCCGCACACGCTGTCCGTCGCCGAGATCCTGGCCAAGGACCCGGCCGCGATCATCCTGTCGGGCGGACCGGCCAGCGTCTACGAGCCAGGGGCCCCGGCCGTCGACCCCGCGCTGTTCGAGGCGGGCGTGCCCGTGCTGGGCATCTGCTACGGCTTCCAGGCGATGGCCCACGCGCTCGGCGCGGACGTCGACGCCGGTGCGACGGGGGAGTACGGGCACACCCCGGTGGTCGTGGCCCACGACGGCACGCTGCTCGACGGGTCGCCCGCCGACCAGCAGGTGTGGATGAGCCACGGTGTCGCGGTCCGCACGCCGCCGCCGGGGTTCGAGGTGCTCGCCAGCACGGCCGGTGCCCCGGTCGCCGCGTTCGAGGACGACGCGCGCCACCTGTACGGCGTGCAGTGGCACCCCGAGGTCAAGCACACCCCGCTCGGCCAGGCCACGTTGGAGAACTTCCTGTACGGCGGCGCCGGGCTCGCACCCGACTGGAAGCCGGGCAGCGTGATCGCCGAGCAGGTCGCCGCGATCCGCGCGCAGGTCGGCTCGGCGCGCGTGATCTGCGGGCTGTCCGGCGGGGTGGACTCCTCGGTCGCCGCGGCGCTGGTCCAGGAGGCCGTGGGCGACCAGCTGACCTGCGTGTTCGTCGACCACGGGCTGCTGCGTGAGGGCGAGGTCGAGCAGGTCGAGCAGGACTTCGTCGCAGCCACCGGCGTGCGGCTGGTCACGGTCGACGCCCGCGAGCGGTTCCTGGGGGCGCTGGCCGGGGTCACCGACCCCGAGACCAAGCGCAAGATCATCGGCCGGGAGTTCATCCGGGTGTTCGAGGACGCCGCGCGCGACATCGTCGGCGAGGGCGGCGAGCCCGTGAAGTACCTGGTCCAGGGCACGTTGTACCCGGACGTCGTCGAGTCCGGCGGCGGCGAGGGTGCGGCCAACATCAAGAGCCACCACAACGTCGGCGGGCTGCCGGACGACCTGCAGTTCGAGCTGGTCGAACCGCTGCGCACGCTGTTCAAGGACGAGGTCCGCGCCGTCGGCCTCGAGCTGGGCGTGCCCGAGGCCATCGTCTGGCGTCAGCCGTTCCCGGGCCCGGGCCTGGGCATCCGGATCATCGGCGAGGTCACGGCCGCGCGGCTGGAGATCCTGCGGGCCGCGGACGCCATCGCCCGTGCCGAGCTGTCCGCCGCGGGCCTGGACCGCGACATCTGGCAGTGCCCGGTGGTGCTGCTGGCCGACGTCCGCAGCGTGGGTGTGCAGGGTGACGCGCGCACCTACGGGCACCCGGTGGTGCTGCGGCCGGTGTCCAGCGAGGATGCGATGACCGCCGACTGGACCCGGGTGCCGTACGACGTCCTGGCCACCATCTCCACCCGGATCACCAACGAGGTACGTGAGATCAACCGCGTCACGCTCGACCTCACCAGCAAGCCGCCGGCCACGATCGAGTGGGAGTGAGCGTGTCCCAGAACGCCGCCGGGGCACTCACCCGGTACCGGGTGATGGCCTACGTCACCGGCACCATGCTCCTGCTCCTCTGCCTGGAGCTGGTGCTCAAGTACGTGGTGAACGTGCACGGTGACCACAGCTCGGTGATCGGCCCCTGGGTCGCCGTGGCCCACGGCTGGATCTACGTGATCTACCTGGTGACCGTCGTGCAGCTCTGGTCGGCGATGCGCTGGAACCTGGGCCGGCTGGTCACGATGGCGGCGGCCGGGGTGGTCCCCGTCATGTCCTTCGTGCTCGAACGACGGGTGCGGGCCGATGCGCTCGCCACGTTGCCGGCGGCTGACTGACCCCGTGCGCGTCGTCCACGTCTCCGACTGCTACCCGCCCCGAACCGGCGGCATCGAATCGCAGGTCGGAGACCTCGCCGCACGTCAGGTGGCGGCGGGCGACGAGGTGCACGTGTTCACCGCGACCCCGGGCGAGGACGGTGCGCACGGTGGCCAGGTGGAGCTGCGCGACGGTGTGCGGGTGCACCGGATGGGGACGCGCCTGCCGTTCGACATGCCCGTCAACCCGGTGAGCGGCCCCAAGCTGTTGCGCTCGGGGTTCGGCGACGTGTCGCCCGATGTGGTGCACGTGCACGCCGGGATGGTCTCGCCGTTCGCGTTCGACGGCGCCCGGCTCGCGATCGCCTCGGGTCTGCCCACGGTGATCACCTGGCACTGCATGCTCGACGGGATGTTGCCCGCGCTGCGGCTGGGCGCCCGCACGACCTCCTGGAACCGGGTCCCGGCCGCGCTGACCGCCGTCAGTGCAGCGGCCGCGCGGCGTGTGGCGGACGTGTTCGACGCCCCGGTCGAGGTGCTGCGCAACGGGCTCGACATGGCGGCGTGGCGGCCGGCCGACGGATCGGACCGGACGGGCGAGCACGGGCCGTTGCGGCTGGTCGCGACGATGCGGATGGCGCCGCGCAAACGGGCTGTGCCGCTCGTGCAGCTCGTCGGCCGCGCGGCGCGCGCACTGCCTCCCGATCGGCTGCGGCTCACGCTCATCGGCTCCGGGCCGTCGTTGGGCCGGGTCCGGTCGACCATCGCCGAGCTCGGGCTCGACCGGGCCGCCGAGCTCACCGGCCGGCTCGACCGTGCGGCGGTGCACCGGCGGTACTCCGAGGCCGACGTCTTCCTGGCCCCGGCCGAGCTCGAGGCGTTCGGTATCGCGGCGCTCGAGGCCCGGGCCTCCGGGCTCGTGGTCGTGGGGCGGTCGGGGACCGGCCTCGCCGAGTTCGTGCAGGACGGTGTCGACGGTCTGCTGGTCGACGACGACCGCGCGATGTCCGATGCGATCGTCCGGCTCGCGCGGGACGGTGAGCTGCTCGCGCGACTCAAGACGCACAACCGCGCGGTGACCCCGGCCTTCGACTGGACCGATGTGATCGGCGCGACCCGTGAGCAGTACGGGCGGGCCCGGGAGCTCGCCGCCCGCACGAGCTGACCCCGACGTCGCGGGGCCCGGTGCGGGCGGCCGACCTCCCGGCCACGGTCACGACGTCGGCGGTCGGCCCCGGCGCAGGCCCGCGGTCAACGAGCCGATGAGCAGCGCGACGCCCGCGCCGGCGAGCAGCACGATGGCCGCCAGCCCGAAGTCGATCGTCGACCCCGTCGCCAGTGCGATGACGCCCACGCCGAGCGCGGTCACCACCAGCCCCCACACCACGGTGGCGACGCGCGGTCCGCGGGTGTCGTTCGGGTCCTGCGGGATCGGGGTGCTGGTCATCGTCCTGCCTCCTGCTCGATCGTGAGGTCGCCGGTGCCGAGTGTGACGTCGAGCCGGATGGTCCCGCCGGTGCCCGACGTCTCGAAGGTGCGGTTCAGGCCGACGCCGCTGGTGCGGCCCTGCTGGTCACCGGCGTCCCACTGCACGGAGCCCACGCCGACCGTGGCGGTCGCGTCCACGGCGACCCCGCGGGGCAGCAGGATGGTGAGGTCCCCGGCACCGAGGTCGACGGGCACGTCGTGGGTGCCGCCGCGCAGCCTCAGGTCCGACAGGTCGACGACGGTGTCCCCGAAGCCGACGTGCACCCCCTTCTCCGCCGCGGTGACGTCGGTGATCCGCACGCGCTGGTCGACGGTGGACGTTCCGGACGTCCACCCGTTGCTCGCACTGACCGGCCAGGCGACGAGGAGCACGAGGATGGCCAGGGCCGACAGGCCGCCGCCTCGTCGCCCGCGCAGGCCCGAGACCAGGATCCCGAGCCCCGCCCAGACCACGGTCGCGCCGGCCCCGATCAGGGCGACCGATGCCGTGAGGTGGCCGGAGCGCTCGGCCAGGAGCAACCCGGCGAACGTCAGGAGGGACAGGGCGACGACGACGCCGGTGGTGGCGCGGCCGGGGCCCCGCCGCCGCGGCGCGGGGGCCACCGGGGGCTGCCACCGGGTCGCGCCGACGGCGGGTCCGACGCCGGGCGCCCAGGGGGCCGTCGGCTGCTCGGCCGCCCAGGTGCCCGTGGCCGCCGTGGGCGTCTCGTCGGCCGTCGGGACCGTCCCGGGGGTCGTGGTCGAGCCGTCCTGGGTGGCGCCGTCCCCGGTGCCGCCGGCGGATCCGTCGGTGGCACCGTCGGCGGGGGCCGGGGGCGGCGCCGCCGCGGACGAGGCCCACATCGTGGCTGTCGCGGCCGGGCTGGTCGCCGACGCGTCCGGGAACGGCCCGTAGGGGCCGGGGGCCGGCGTCGGGTACGACGGCGGTACGGCACCGGTCGGGCCGGTCGGGAACGGTCCGTACCGCGTGGGTGGGCGCAGCTGACCGCCCGACTGCTGCGCGGCCAGCACGACGAGGGCGATGACCAGGCCGAGGAGCACCAACCAGCCGAGCCCCTGCACGGCAGCCGGGACGTGCCACGGCGTCGCCCACGAGTCGCCGCGGCCGATGCCGACCAGGACGAAGCCGATGGCGCCGAGCACCGCCACGTCGAACCGGCCCGCGAGCAGCTCCTCCAGGTGGATGCGGCCGTCCCGCGCCTCGGGCAGCAGCGCCCAGCCCAGGCCGTAGATCACCAGCCCGAACCCGCCGAGCAGCACCGTCACGCCCAGCAGCCCGCGCACGAGCAGCGGGTCGAGACCGAACCGGTGGGCCAACCCGGCGCAGACCCCGCCGATCCAGCGGTCGTCGGTACGGGCCAGGCCGGTGCGACGCACAGCACCGAAGAAGCCGGGACGGACGGTGTCGGCACCGGGCGGTGGCGTCCGGTCGGTGGGCGGGGTGGTGTTCATGGCTCGATCGTCGTCCGGCCGACAGGTCCCGGGCATCGGGTGCTGCCCTGAGTGGACCCTGAAGGTTGCCCTGAACGGTCCCTCGGTGCGTCCGGGGTGGGTCCCGGACGTGTGACGATCAGGGCGTGAGCAGCGTCGGTGTGGTCCCCGCCCGCCCACCGTTGCTGCGCCCCGCGCGCGGTCGGTGGGTCGGCGGTGTGGCCGCTGGGCTCGCCGCCCATCTCGGGCTGCCGGTGCTCGCCGTGCGGGCCGCGCTGGTCGCGCTGCTGCTGCCGGCCGGTATCGGGGCCTGGCTCTACCTGTTCTGGTGGGTGACGGTGCCGACGGGCGAACCGCAGGACCCGTCCCGGACCCGTCCGGCGGCCATGTCCCGGCTGGTGAGCCGCCAGCCGCTGGTCGACCCCGGCCGACGGCTGCCGGTCACCGATGTCGCGATCGGGCTGATCCTGGTGGCCGGTGCCGTGCTGCTGGTGGCCGTGCGCCGGGGTGCCGTGGTCGATGTGACCTGGGTGCTGCCGCTGCTGCTCGTGCTCGGCGGGCTGACCCTTGCGTGGTCGCAGCTGGACGCCGCACAGCGTGGGCGGGTGCAGCGGATGGCCGGTGGACGCACCCCGGCGCCCGTGCTCGCGGTGCTCGGCGGTGTGCTGCTGGCGGTGGTCGGGGTGCTCCTCGTGGTCGGCAGGCTGACCGGTGAGGGTCTGGAGCCGACGATGCTGGTGCAGGCGGTGGTCGCCTCGCTGTCCGTGATCGCGGGTGTCGGGCTGGTGCTCGCGCCGTGGTGGTTGCGACTGGTGCGCGAGCTCGGCGACGAACGCACCGCCCGCGCGCGCGAGTCCGAGCGTGCGGACATCGCCGCGCATCTGCACGACTCGGTGCTGCAGACGCTGGCGCTGATCCGGGCCCATGCCGAGGAACCGGCCGAGGTGGCCCGGATGGCCCGCGCCCAGGAGCGGGAGCTGCGCGAGTGGCTCTACGCCGACCGTCCGGCGCCCTCGCAGTCGGTGGCGGCCGGGCTGCGCGCCGTGGTGGCGGAGGTCGAGGACACCCGGACCGGACCGGGCGGGCAGCCGGTCGCGGTCGACACCGTGGTGGTCGGCGACCGGGCGCCCGATGCCGATTCGGTGGCCCTGCTGCAGGCCGCCCGGGAGGCCCTGGTCAACGCGGTGACGCACGGCCGGCCGCCGGTGTCGCTGTACCTGGAGGTGCGTGACGACGCCCTGGAGGTGTTCGTGCGCGACCGGGGCGACGGCTTCGACCTCGACGAGATCGGCCCGGACAGGTTCGGGGTCCGTGAGTCGATCCTGGGCCGGGTGCGTCGCCGCGGCGGGACGGCCCAGGTGACATCCTCGGTCGACCGTGGCACCGAGGTGCACCTGGTGATGCCGGTGAGCGAGACTCCCACGCAGGAGGCGACATGAACGAACGGGTGGACGTCGTGCTGGTCGACGACCACGCCCTGGTCCGGGCGGGGGTGCGGGCGTCGTTGGACGCCCGCGTCCGGGTGGTCGGCGAGGCGGGCGACGTGGACGGTGCCGTGCGGGTGGTGCACGAGCTGCGCCCGGCCGTCGTGCTGCTCGACGTGCACCTGCCCGGCGGTGACGGCGGTGGCGGGGCGGAGGTGGTCCGCTCGTGCACCGACCTGCTGGACGGCACCCGGTTCCTGGCGCTGTCCGTCTCGGACGCCGCGGAGGACGTGGTGTCGGTGATCCGGGTCGGCGCCCGCGGCTACGTGACCAAGGCGATCGACGGCCCGGCGCTGTCGGAAGCGGTGCTGCGGGTCGCCGGGGGCGATGCGGTGTTCTCGCCGCGGCTGGCCGGGTTCGTGCTGGATGCGTTCGGCACCTCGGTGGGCGACATCGCGACCACTGACGGCGAGCTCGACCGGCTCTCGGCCCGCGAACGTGAGGTGATGCGGTTGATCGCCCGCGGCTACTCCTACAAGGAGGTCGCGAGCGAGCTGTTCATCTCGATCAAGACGGTGGAGACCCATGTGTCGGCGGTGCTGCGCAAGCTGCAGCTGTCGAACCGCAACGAGCTGACCCGTTGGGCCGCGGCGCGCCGTCTGCTGTGATGGCGGGGACGGCACCGGACCCTAGGCTTGGGCCATGTCCATCGTCTTCGGCGTCATCCTCGTCCTTCACCTCCTGGGCTGGGCGATCGTGCTCGGCGGCACCCTGGTCAACCTCCGGTCAGGACTGATCGCGACGGGCGTGCTGCACGGCGCGCTCACGGCGCTGGTCACCGGTCTGATCCTCACAGTGCTCGCCGGGGCCGCCGCGACCGCGGACGACCAGGTCATCTGGGCGAAGATGATCGCCAAGCTGGTCGTCGCGCTGGTCATCTGCGCCCTGGTCTGGTGGGGTGGCCGCCGCGAGAAGGCCGGGACGCCGCTGGTCGGTGCGGTCGCCGGGCTGACGTTCGTCAACGTGGTGATCGCGGTGCTGTGGAGCTGAGCACCGAGCTGGGCACTGAGCTGAGCACCGAGTTGGGCACTGACCGCTGGGCCGTCCGCGACGCGAGCGCGCAGGACGCAGCCGCCGTCGCAGCCATCTACGCCCCGTACGTCACGGGCACGGCGATCTCCTTCGAGGACTCGCCCCCGACGGCCGAGACGATGGCGGAGCGGATCGCCAAGGCCCAGGCGGGGTACGCCTATCTGGTGCTGACCCCCGCGGACGATCCGACCACCGTGCTCGGTTACGCCTACGCGGGTCCGTTCGCCGCGCGTCCGGCCTACCGCTGGTCGGCCGAGGCCAGCGTGTACGTGAGTGCGGACGTGCGTGGCCGTGGTGCCGGACGGGCGCTGTACGACGTGCTCATCCCACGGTTGGCGGCCCGTGGCTACCGCCGGTTGCTGGCGGGGATCACGGTGCCCAACGAGGCGTCGATCGGGCTGCACCGTGCGTACGGGTTCACCCAGGTCGCCGTCTACCCGAAGGTCGGCTGGAAGCTGGGCGCGTGGCGGGACGTGGCCTGGGTGATGCTCGACCTGGTGTCGGCCGACCAAGACCCGCCGGCAGAACCGGGCGTGTGAGCGCCCAGCTGTGGCTCGACCTGGTGGTCGGGCTCGTCGTGCTGGTCGGGTTGGTCGGTGCGGTGATCCAGGTGATCCCGGGCTCGACGCTGGTCGGGGCGTCCGTGCTGGTCTGGGGTCTGGTGACCCGGGGTGGCCCGGGCTGGACGGTCGCCGCGATCGCCCTGGTCGTCACGGTCGGGGCGCAGGTGGTGAAGTACCTGGTCGCGGGCCGTTTCCTGAAGGCCCGCGGGGTGCCGAACGGGAGCTTGCTCGTCGGTGGTGCGCTCGGGGTCGTGGGCTTCTTCGTGATCCCGGTGGTCGGGCTGGTCGTCGGTTTCGTGGGTGGCACCTACCTGGCCGAGTGGTACCGGCTGCGGGCCCATCGGCCGGCGTGGCGCGCGACGGTTGCGGCGCTGCAGGCGACCGGGCTGACCATCCTGGTCGAGCTGTTCGCCGCCCTCGTGGTGGCCCTGGCCTGGGGCGTGGCCGCGATCGCCGTGGGTGTGGGTGCGGACGCCTAGGCTGGTGCGGCCATGACCTCACTGTTCGACCACCTTCCCCTGCCCGGGCCCGGATCGGGTTCCGGCGGGCCGCGGTTGCACCCCCAGGCCGGTCTGCCGGTCGGGCTCGCGCCGACCTTCGACCCGCAGGACGGACCGGCCGGCGACGGTCGGGTTGCGTCCCGCGTCGATGCCGCCGGTGCCGCCGAGCTGCTCGTCGGGCTCAATCCGGAGCAGCGCGAGGCCGTGCTGCACGGCGGTGGGCCGCTGCTCATCGTCGCCGGCGCCGGGTCGGGCAAGACGCGGGTGCTCACCCACCGCATCGCGCACCTGCTGGCCACCGGCCGGGCGCGGCCGGGCGAGATCCTGGCGATCACCTTCACCAACAAGGCCGCCGCCGAGATGCGGGAGCGGGTGGCGAGCCTCGTCGGGCCGTCGGCGCAGCGCATGTGGGTGTCCACGTTCCACTCGGCGTGCGTGCGCATCCTGCGCAAGGAGGCGTCCACGCTGGGGCTGCGGTCGAGCTTCTCGATCTACGACGCGGCGGACTCCCAGCGGCTGATCACCCTGGTGTCCCGCGAGCTGGACCTGGACCCCAAGCGGTTCCCGCCGAAGGCCCTCGCGCACAAGATCTCGAACCTCAAGGACGAGCTGGTCGACGCCGACGACTTCGCGCGCACCAGCGGAGAGGGCCGGTCGAACGACTTCGACACGGTGCTCTCGCAGGTCTACACCCGGTACACCGCTCGCCTGCGGCAGGCCCAGGCGCTCGACTTCGACGACCTGATCATGTCGACCGTCGGGCTGCTGCAGGCGTTCCCGGGCGTCGCCGAGCACTACCGGCGCAGGTTCCGGCACATCCTGGTCGACGAGTACCAGGACACCAACCACGCGCAGTACGTGCTGGTCAAGGAGCTGGTCGGCCCCGCGGGGGGTGAGCCGGCGCCCGGCGAGCTCACCGTCGTCGGCGATGCGGACCAGTCGATCTACGCGTTCCGCGGTGCCTCCATCCGGAACATCCTGGAGTTCGAGGCCGACTACCCGTCGGCGCGCACCATCCTGCTCGAGCAGAACTACCGTTCGACGCAGACGATCCTGTCCGCCGCGAACGCCGTCATCGCCAGGAACCCCGGGCGGCGGGCCAAGCGGCTGTGGACCGACTCGGGGGCCGGCGCCCCGATCGTGGCCTACGTCGCCGACACCGAGCAGGACGAGGCGCGGTTCATCACGGCCGAGATCGACCGCCTCGGCGACGCCGAGGGCGTGCGGCCCGGGGACGTCGCGATCTTCTACCGGGCCAACGCCCAGTCCCGGGTGCTGGAGGACGTGCTGGTCCGCGTCGGCCTGCCGTACAAGGTGGTCGGCGGGACGCGGTTCTACGACCGCAAGGAGATCAAGGACGCCCTGGCCTACCTGCGG
>JAHIJU010000061.1 GCA_018898235.1 Actinomycetota bacterium
GCGAGCGATGCGACCGCGACCACCGCGATCACCACGACGACCGTCACGCTGGTCTGGCTCAACGCGTTGTTGCTGCTGGCGAGATGCAGGCTCGTCGGGGCGAGCTGGTGCATTCATCCTCCTCATGAGGGGAGACGCACCTCGCTGGGCGCCCCCACGGCTGCCGATGGCCTCGTTGCCGACCGACCAGGGGAGTCTAGTGGGACCAAGGGCCCCGCTCAGGGCCCTCCGCCGAGAAGATCGTCACATCTGCGCGACCGCCCGGACGCCGCATGCCGCGCCTCCGACACCCGGCAGGTGGACCGTTCGGCTACGACGCCCGCACAATCTGCGGGTGGCTCATGACATGGCGGACGTGGCGCGGCTCGCGGGTGTGAGCACCGCGACGGTCTCACGCGCGCTGCGGGGCCTGCCGAACGTCTCGGCCCAGACCCGTGACCGGGTGCTCGCCGCCGTGGCCGAGCTGGACTACGTGCCGAGCCCGTCGGCGGCGTCCCTGGCCAGCGGCCGGACCCGCACGGTGGGCGTGCTCACCCCCTGGGTGTCCCGGTGGTACTTCGGACAGGTGATCGAGGGCATCGAGCGGACCCTGCACGCGGCCCACCTGGACGCGCTGCTGTACCAGCTGGACTCCGAGCGGTCCGCCGAGCCGTTGCGCTTCGACCCGGCGGCCCTGCACCGGCGGGTCGACGGCCTGATCGTGGTGGGCCTCCCGCTGGAGCCCCTCGAGCTGGACGCCCTCGAGGACCTCGGCTACCCGATCGTCGGGATCGGGGCCGCCGCACCGCGCCACGCGCACGTGCGGCTGGACGATGTGACGACAGCACGCCGGGCCGTTGCGCACCTGGCGGACCTCGGGCACCGCACGATCGGCCTGCTCACCGGCAGCCGCGACGACGACATCGCCTGGTCGCCGGGGTTCCAGCGCCGGGTCGGCTGGCGGGCCGAGCTCGACTCGCGCGCCCTGGAGTCGGGCGTCGGGCTGGAGGCCGACGGCGGGTTCTCGCTCCTCGGCGGGCGGCACGCCGGTCACGTCCTGCTGGGTCGTCGCCCCGATGTCACGGGGGTGTTCGCGGCGTCGGACGAGATGGCGATGGGCCTGCTGCTCGCGGCCCGCGACCTGGGTCTGCGGGTGCCGGAGGACCTGTCCGTGATCGGCGTCGACGGTCACGAGATGGACGAGGTGACCGGGCTGACGACGATGGCGCAGAACGCCCAGGAGCAGGGCGAGGCCGCGGCCCGGTTGCTGCTCGACCTCCTCGCGGGTCGCCCGTCGGAGGCCACCCGCGTCTACCCCACGACGCTCGTCGTGCGGACGAGCACGGCCGCCCCTACGGTGAAAGCGGTTCCACGCACGCCCTGACCTCGACCATCTCGTGACCGAACTGTGACCGCCCTCGGTGTTGCGGATCGACGATGTAAGCGCTTGCATGGAACTAGCCGCCACTGAGGCGGACAACCACACCGTCGTGGGAGGACAGCGCATGGGCATCACCACATCCCGTCGGATCAAGGTCGCCTCGGCTGCAGCCGCAGGTTTCGCCCTGATCCTCACCGGGTGCTCCAGCGGGGGCAGCTCGGGCACGAGCTCGGCGTCCTCGGACACCGACTGTTCCGCGTACACGTCGTACGGGGACCTCTCCGGCAAGACGGTCACCGTCTACGCCGGCATCGTCGCCCCGGAGGACGAGGCGTACATCCAGTCGTACAAGCCGTTCGAGGAGTGCACCGGCGCCACGATCGACTACACGGCCGACAAGAACTTCGAGACCCAGATCCTCGTCCAGGCGCAGTCGGGCAACGCCCCCGACCTGGCGATCGTCCCGCAGCCCGGTCTGCTCAAGCAGCTCGTCGACACCAAGGCCGCCGTCGCCGCCCCGGCAGCGGTCGCCACCAACGTCGACAAGTGGTGGGGAGCCGACTGGAAGGGCTACGGCACGGTCGACGGCACCCTCTACGCCGCACCCTCGGGCGCCAGCGTCAAGTCGCTCGTCTGGTACAACCCGCAGAAGTTCAAGGAGGCCGGCTACGAGGTGCCGACCACTCTGGACGAGATGATGGCCCTCACCAAGAAGATCGCCGCCACCGGCGCGGTCCCATGGTGCGCGGGCATCTCCTCCGGTGAGGCCACCGGCTGGCCGGTCACCGACTGGATGGAGGACTTCATGCTCCGCGTCGGCGGCGCAGAGGTCTACGACCAGTGGGTCTCGCACAAGATCGCGTTCAACTCCGAGGTGCCCACCAAGGCGCTCGACGGTGTCGGCGCCTACCTCAAGGACCCGACCTTCGTGAACGCCGGGTTCGGCGGTGTCGAGTCGATCGCCACCACCACCTTCCAGGACGCCGGTCTGGGCATCCCGACCGGTGACTGCTGGATGATGCGGATGGCGTCGTTCTACTCCTCGAACTTCCCGACCGACGGTTCGGTCACGGTGGCCAAGGACGGCAACGCCTACGCGTTCTACCTGCCGGGCGAGACGGCTGACGACCACCCGGTGCTCGGCGGCGGCGAGTTCTACCTCGCCTTCTCCGACCGCC
>JAHIJU010000062.1 GCA_018898235.1 Actinomycetota bacterium
AGCGGCCTCCGACGCCGGCGTGTCGCTGCGGATCGGGGTCAACGCCGGGTCGCTCGACCCGCGGCTGCTCGCCAAGTACGGCAAGGCGACGCCCGAGGCACTCGTCGAGTCGGCCGTCTGGGAGGCGTCGCTGTTCGAGGAGCACGACTTCCACGACTTCAAGATCTCGGTCAAGCACAACGACCCGGTCGTCATGGTGCGCGCCTACCAGCTGCTCGCCGAGCGCGGCGACTGGCCGTTGCACCTGGGTGTGACGGAGGCCGGCCCGACGTTCCAGGGCACCATCAAGTCGGCCACGGCGTTCGGCGCGCTGCTGTCCCAGGGCATCGGCGACACCATCCGGGTCTCCCTCTCGGCACCGCCGGTCGAGGAGGTCAAGGTCGGCACGGCCATCCTGCAGTCGCTCAACCTGCGGCCGCGCAAGCTCGAGATCGTCTCCTGCCCCTCGTGCAGACGGGCCCAGGTCGATGTCTACACGCTCGCCGAGAAGGTCACCGCGGGCCTGGAGGGCCTCACCGTGCCGCTGCGGGTGGCCGTCATGGGCTGCGTCGTCAACGGTCCGGGGGAGGCGCGCGAGGCCGACCTCGGGGTCGCGTCCGGCAACGGCAAGGGGCAGATCTTCGTCAAGGGCCAGGTCGTCAAGACCGTCCCCGAGTCGATGATCGTCGAGACCCTCATCGAAGAGGCGCTGCGGATCGCCGAGACGATGGAGCCCGACGAGTCCGGGGCACCGCAGGTCGTCGTCGGCTGATCGCGGAGGGCGACACCAGGTCCTTGACCGCGCGACCGGGCCGGACCCACAGTCGTCCAGTGGACGTGAGCAGCGTGACCGTCGGTCTGCCGGTGAGCGATCTGGGTCGTGCGGTTCCGTGGTACCGCCGGCTGTTCGGCCTCACCGGCCCTGACCTTCGCCCCGCCGACGGTGTGGTCGAGCTCCGGCTCGGGCCGATCTGGCTCCAGCTCGGCGAGGAGCCGACGGCCCGCAGCGGCGCCGAGGTCGTCACCCGCTTCGGGGTCGACGACGTTGCTGCGCTCCGCGAACGCCTGATCACCGACGGGGTCCAGGTCGGACCTGTGGAGCACGTGCCCCGGGCGGTCGACTTCTTCGACCTCCTCGACCCTGACGGGAACCACCTCAGCTTCTACACCGTGCTCTGAGACCGACCCGCAGGGCCCGGGCCGGGCCGGGAGTCCGGGGTCGGACACCGTGAGCCTCGCCGCGCCGCACGACCGCGGGCCGTGCCGCCGCTGCGCCGACGGCGCGACGTGAGGCACACTGGCGCAATGACCACGGTGGCCGGCCGACGGACCGGACTCCACCCAGGCGCGCAGCTCCTCGGTGATGAGGCGGTGCCCGCCGCACTTGCGTTGTGCGCGGTCGATCCGGTGGCCGCGGTGCTGGCCACCGCCCGGCTGGAACCGGCGGCCGTCGACGGCCTGGCCCGGACCGGCAACGAGCTGTGGGGCTACGCCGAGGACGGGGTGCTGCTCGCGGTGTGCCTGGTCAGCGCGAACCTGGTCCCGGTGGCGCCGGGCCTCGATCGGCGGACGCGGGCGCGGGCGCTGGCGGGGATGGCCGAGCTCGCGGCTCGTCGTCCGCGCATCTACTCCTCACTGGTCGGCCCGGCCGAGCTGGTGCTGGATCTGTGGCAGGAGCTCGGGAGCGGCCGTGCGGCGGCGCGGGACGTGCGCGCCGATCAGCCGTCGATGGTGATCGACTCGCCTCCTCTGGTGGCCCCCGACCCGTCGGTGCGGCGGTCGAGGTCGGCCGAGCTGGACGTGGTGCTGCCGGCCTGCGTGCGGATGTTCACGGAGGAGGTCGGCTATTCCCCGATGGCCGGCGGCGGTGCGAGCTACACCTCCCGGGTGCGGGGTCTGATCGCCGCCGGCCGCTCGCTGGTGCGGGTCGAGTCGGACACGGGCGCCCCGCGGGTCGTGTTCAAGGCCGAGCTCGCGGCCGTCGGCCTCGGGGTCGCGCAGGTCCAGGGTGTCTGGGTGACCCCGGACCGGCGCAGCACCGGGTTGTCCGAGCCGGGGATGGCGGCCGTGGTCCAGATCGCGCAGCGCGAGGTGGCGCCCGTCGTCTCGTTGTACGCGAACGCCTACAACACCAGGGCGCTCGCGTCCTACGTCGCCGTCGGCTTCCGCCAGGTCGGCACCTACGCGACGATCCAGCTGTAGCCCTGCCGCGCGGTGCGTCGCCCGGGCTCAGCGCAGCAGCCGCGACATCCGCCGGTCGGCCAGGGGCTTGCCGCCGGTCTGGCAGGTCGGGCAGTACTGGAGCGACGAGTCGGCGAACGAGACCTCGTGCACCGTGTCACCGCAGGGCGTGCCGTCCCAGCCGGGGCACGGCAGCCCGGTGCGACCGTGCACCCGCATCCCGCGGCGCTTCGCGTCCTTCAGCTCGGCGGCCGGACGTCCGGTCGCCGCCCCGACGGCCTCGGTGAGCACCGCCCCGATCGCGTCGAACACGCGGTCGACCTGCTCGGCGCTCAGCTTCCCGGTGAGGGCGAACGGGCTCGTGCGGGCGACCAGCAGGATCTCGTCGGAGTAGGCGTTGCCGATGCCGGCGATCGTGCCCTGGTCGCGCAGCAGCCCCTTGATCTGCTGGTTGCGGGCGCTGGCCAGCTCGGCGAACCGGTCCCGCGTGAACTGCGCGGACAGCGGTTCGACGCCCAGGGTGGCGATCTGCGGCACCTGCACCGGATCGGTGACGACGTGCACCGCGAGCCGCTTGCGGGTCCCGGCCTCGGTGAGGTCGAACCCGGAGCCGTCGTCCAGCCGCACGCGGAGCGCGATCGGCGACCTGCCGGGGCGGACGGGCGTCGAGGACAGCGACTCGGACCATCGGACCCAGCCCGCACGGGACAGGTGCCAGACGAGGTGGAGCTCGGGCTCGGGCGTCCGGACCGTCAGGTCCAGCCACTTGCCGTGGCGAGCAGTGCCCACCACGGCGCCGCCGACGAGGTCCTGCGGGCCGGGCCGGAACGTCTTGACCGCGGAGAGCGCGCCCACCTCGATCCCGGTGATCGTGCGGCCGAGGGCGCGCTCGTGCAGGAAGTCGGCAAGGGCCTCGACCTCGGGCAGCTCCGGCATGCACCCATCCTGCCGGTGCGGGTGGCCCAGGCCCAGGGGTCGGCTGCGCGGAGGGCACCCCGTCGGCCTCGGTAGGCTCGGCGCATGCTGCTGCGTCTGTCCTCCCTGTTCGTCCGCACCCTGCGTGAGGACCCGGCCGATGCCGAGGTCGCCAGCCACCGGCTCCTGGTGCGGGCCGGGTACATCCGCCGCGCGGCCCCGGGCATCTACACGTGGCTGCCGCTGGGCCTGCGGGTGCTGGCCAAGGTCGAGGCCGTCGTCCGCGAGGAGATGGTCGCGGCGGGCGCCCAGGAGGTGCACTTCCCGGCCCTGCTGCCGAAGGAGCCCTACGAGGCGACGGGCCGCTGGACCGAGTACGGCCCCAACATCTTCCGGCTCAAGGACCGCAAGGACGCCGACTACCTCCTGGCGCCCACGCACGAGGAGCTGTTCACCCTCCTGGTCAAGGACCTGTACTCCTCGTACAAGGACCTGCCGCTGACGCTGTTCCAGATCCAGACCAAGTACCGCGACGAGGCACGCCCGCGCGCCGGTCTGATCCGCGGCCGCGAGTTCATCATGAAGGACGCGTACTCCTTCGACCTGGACGACGCCGGGCTGGCGGCCGCGTACGAGAACCAGCGCGCGGCCTACCAGCGGATCTTCACCCGGCTCGGGCTCGAGTACGTGATCGTCTCGGCCATGTCGGGGGCGATGGGCGGCTCGCGCTCGGAGGAGTTCCTCACGCCGACGCCGATCGGCGAGGACACGTTCGTCCGCTCACCCGGCGGGTACGCCGCCAACGTCGAGGCGGTCACGACGCCCGTCCCGCCCGCGCTCGACTGGTCGCACGTCCCGGCCGCGCACGTCGAGGACACGCCGGACTCGCCGACGATCGACTCCCTGGTCGAGCTGGTCAACGCCCGTTTCCCGCGTCCGGACCGTGCGTGGACGGCGGCCGACACGCTCAAGAACGTGGTGGTCGCCCTCGTGCAGCCGACCGGGGAGCGCGAGGTCGTGGTGATCGGGGTCCCCGGCGACCGCGAGGTCGACATGAAGCGGGTCGAGGCGGCGCTGGCCCCGGCCGAGGTCGAGATCGCCGGCGAGGCCGACCTGGCCGCGCACCCCGAGCTGGCGCGCGGCTACATCGGACCCGCCGTGCTCGGGCCGAACGCGACCGATCCGGAGCACGCCGTCCGCTACCTGCTCGACCCGCGCATCGTGGCCGGCACGCGCTGGATCACGGGGGCGAACGCACCGGGTCGCCATGTGCTCGACCTGGTGGCGGGCCGTGACTTCACCGCGACCGGCGCGGTCGAGGCCGCCCAGGTGCGCGCCGGCGACGAGGCCCCCGACGGGTCCGGCCCGCTGGAGCTGGCCCGCGGCATCGAGATCGGTCACATCTTCGCGCTCGGGCGCAAGTACGCCCAGGCGTTGGGCCTGACGGTGCTCGACCAGAACGGCAAGGCGCAGGTCGTCACGATGGGCTCGTACGGCATCGGCGTGACGCGGGTGCTCGCCGCCCTGGCCGAGGCGCACCACGACGAGGCGGGGTTGGCATGGCCGGCCCACGTCGCGCCGGCGCACGTCCACGTGGTCGCCACCGGGAAGGACCCGGCGGTGTTCGAGGCGGCCGAGCGGCTGGCCACCGAGCTGGACGCCCGCGGTGTCGAGGTGCTCTACGACGACCGTCCGAAGGTCTCGCCCGGGGTCAAGTTCGCCGACGCCGAGCTGTTCGGTGTCCCGCTCGTCGTCGTGGTCGGCCGGGGGCTGGCCGAGGGGCTGGTCGAGGTGCGTCCGCGGGTCGGTGGCAGCAGCGAGCAGGTCCCGGTGGCGGCGGCCGTCGACCACGTGAGCGCCCTGGTCAAGGGCCTGCTGGCGGAGCGGGGCTGAGCGCAGCGCGCCTGCGCCATGGCGGGCGGGCCGCGTGGCTGCGCCCGGGGTCGCTACGGAGCTGCTGACGGAGTCAGCGCCGCCATCCCGGGGAAGGTGACCGGGGCGCCACCCCAGTCCCGGGCCGCAGCCGCTGCGGCCTCGAGGCCCGCCAGCAGCTCGGTGCGGGCGCCTGCGGGCGCGGCCGCGATCGCAGCGCCGTACGCCTCGGCGATCGCGGTCTGCAACCCGACGGCCGTGGCCGCGGCGACGCCCGCCTGCTCCAGCCCGGCCGGCAGGACGTACTGGGACCGCCGCGGGTCGAGCTTCGTGCCGGAGATCCCGGCCGTCTGGGCCCAGTGCTCGGCGGCAGCGCGCTGGGCCCGTGCGGCGGCGAGCGTCGCGGCGCGTTGGTCGGCGCCCCGCCGGGCCGCGATGACCTCCAGGCCGTAGCCCGCCTGGTCGTGCGCGAGGACCAGGGCGGTGACCGCTGAGCCGGGGACGGTGGGTGCCGGGGTCGGCGTCGCGGCGGCCCGCGCGCTGCTGCCGGACGACGGCGCGCCCGATGCGGCAGCACCGGGTGATGCAGCACCGGGCGATGCCGTGCCGGACGGGTCGGCGGCGGCCGGCGTCGGCACGGCCGTGCCCAGCGCGGCGGCCAACCGGACGGTCAGCTCGGTGCGGGCGGCCGCGATCGAGCCCACGAGCCTGGCCAGGTTCGCATCCGACACCGAGTCGGTGTCGGTGCCGGCCGTGCGGGCGCTGGTCGCCAACGCCAGCAGCAGCTCGGCTGCGGTCGGAGCGGGCGTCGGGGTGGGGGCACCCGTCGAGCTCGGGATGCCGGACGGCAGACCCGAGGTGTAGACACCGCCGAGCGCCTGGGCGTGGGCGGTGCTCTGGGCGGTCACGTCGGCGAGCACGGTGGAGACCGGTTCGGCGGGCCCCGCGGCGGTCAGCGCGGCGGCGGTCGCGGCGAGCGCCAGCGCGTCGTCCACCGTGCGGGCCCGGACCTGCTCGATCGGCCCGGGCGACGGTTCGGTCGGCGCCGGGGTGGCGAGTCGGACGCCGCAGCCTGCGGTGGTGAGCACGAGCACGAGGGTGAGCGCGGCGCGGCGCGCGAAGCTGGTCATCGTCGCCCGATCCTGCCATCGAGGGAGGTGGGCGGACGGCAGGCGCGCATCGACGAACTAGGCTAGGGCCCACAACAGCACACCGGTCGCCCCGCGATCGTCCCCCTGTGCAGGTGAGGAGGAGGCAGCGATGGACGCGTCCGAGCAGCGGCTCACAGCCGTGCTGACCCCGGTCGTCGAAGGTCTGGGACTCGTGCTCGAAGGTGTGCGCGTGCGCCGCACCGGCGGGCAGACGCAGGTCGAGGTGACCGTCGATGTGGCCGAGGATGATCCGGACGACCTGGACCTGGACCGGGTGGCCGTGGTGACCCAGGCGGTCTCGGACGGCCTCGACGCCGGTGACGTGCTCCCGGGCGCCTACGTGCTCGAGGTCTCCAGCCCGGGTGCCGAACGCCCGCTCACCCAGCGTCGCCACTTCGTGCGCGCCGTGGGACGGCTGGTCACGTTGACCGTCGACGACGGCCGCACGCTGACCGGGCGGCTGGTCGCGGTCGACGGGGACGAGCTGGAGATCGCGCCGCGTGCGCCCGTGCGCAAGGGGCGACCGGCCAAGGAGCTGGCGTCCGAGCGTCTGTCGCTGACGGCCGTCCGTTCCGGGCACGT
Organism: Actinomycetota bacterium; assembly: GCA_018898235.1. Lineage (GTDB taxonomy): Bacteria > Actinomycetota > Actinomycetes > Actinomycetales > Cellulomonadaceae > Cellulomonas. Next base: position 6,681 of record JAHIJU010000062.1, read on the forward strand.
CGAGGTCGACCTGACGGGGCTCGCGGCGCACGACGAGGACGGCAGGCACGGCGGGGACGAGGAGGACTGACGTGGACATCGACATGCAGGCGCTGCGGCTGATCGAGCACGAGCGCGAGATCAGCCTCGATGTGCTGGTCGGCGCGATCGAGCAGGCACTGCTCTCCGCCTACCACCGCACACCGGGCTCGCACGAGCAGGCCCGGGTGGAGATCGACCGGCGCAGCGGGCACGTGACCGTCTGGGCGCGTGAGGACGTCGCACCTGACGACGGCGTGCCGCACGACGCGGAGCAGGACGGGCCGGACGCGGCGCCCGCCGAGCCGGCCCGGGTCCCGGGTCCGGAGTTCGAGGACACCCCGGACGGGTTCGGCCGGATCGCCACCGCGACCGCCCGCCAGGTCATCGTCCAGCGGCTGCGCGACGCCGAGGACGACCAGGTGCTCGGCAACTTCCGCGGCAAGGAGGGCGAGATCCTCGGCGGCATCATCCAGCAGGGCCGTGACCCTCGCGTGGTGCTGATCGACATCGGCGGCACCGAGGCCGTGCTGCCGGCGCACGAGCAGGTGCCGACCGAGAAGTACGTGCACGGCGAGCGGCTGCGCGCCTACGTGCTCGAGGTCGCCCGCGGCAACCGTGGGCCGCAGATCACGTTGTCCCGCACGCACCCCAACCTCGTCCGCAAGCTGTTCGAGCTGGAGGTGCCCGAGGTCGCCGACGGCACCGTCGAGATCACGGGTCTGGCGCGGGAGGCGGGGCACCGCACGAAGCTGGCCGTGCGCGCCACGATCCCGGGGGTGAACGCCAAGGGTGCCTGCATCGGTCCGATGGGCAACCGGGTGCGCGCCGTGATGGCCGAGCTGCACGGGGAGAAGATCGACATCGTCGACCACTCGGACGACCCCGCGGCGATGATCGGCCACGCGCTGTCACCGGCGCGGGTGCTGTCGGTCACGGTGGTGGACGAGGCGACCCGGTCGGCCCGGGTCGTGGTCCCCGACTACCAGCTCTCGTTGGCCATCGGCAAGGAGGGGCAGAACGCCCGGCTCGCCGCCAAGCTCACCGGGTGGCGCATCGACATCCGCTCCGACGAGGCCCCGGCCACCGAGGACGGTGCCGCCGGTCCCGCCCGGTGAACCGGCGCGGTAGACTCGCCGGTGCTGGGTCACGTGCCCGGCAGTCCTCGCCCAGTCGGCGGTCCCCGCAACCCGCACCCGATGTCCTCGATGTCGCGCCCGCGCTGCAGGGTCCGGTTCGAACGTGTGTCGGCTGCCGTGCCCGGGACCTGCGATCGTCCCTGCTGAGGGTCGTCGTCACCGGTGCGAGCGCGGGAGATCCGCAGCTCGTGCTCGACGAGGACGCCCGGATGCCGGGGCGGGGTGCTTGGCTGCACCCGGACCTGGACTGCCTCCAGCTCGCCGACCGGCGCAGGGCGTTCGGGCGGGCCCTGAGATCCTCGGGGTCGCTCGACACCGATGCGCTGCGGGTGAGGCTGACGGCGCTCATGGATCGGCGAGCCGGGGCCGAGCAGGATGAACCACCGCAGGACGAACGAGCGCACGACGTGCAAGGACAGGACGGCCCGGATCCTCGGGTCGAACCACGATGACGGAAGCGGGTCACGAAGCCGATGGCTGCCCGATGAACGTGCACCGATGAGTGCGCG
>JAHIJU010000063.1 GCA_018898235.1 Actinomycetota bacterium
GACAAGGCGTCGAACAGCACGATGTCGTCGAGCCGGTTGAGGAACTCGGGCTTGAACGCCCCCCGCACGACCGCCATGACCGACTCCCTCTTCACGGCGTCGTCGAGCGTGGGGTCGACGAGGAACTGACTGCCCAGGTTCGAGGTGAGCACCAGGATCACGTTGCGAAAGTCGACCGTGCGACCCTGCCCGTCCGTGAGCCGCCCGTCGTCGAGCACCTGCAGCAGCACGTCGAACACCTCGGGGTGGGCCTTCTCCACCTCGTCGAACAGCACCACGGAGTAGGGCCGGCGGCGCACCGCCTCGGTGAGCTGACCGCCCTCCTCGTAGCCGACGTAGCCCGGAGGGGCACCGACCAGCCGCGCGACCGAGTGCTTCTCGCCGTACTCGGACATGTCGATGCGGACCATGGCGCGCTCGTCGTCGAACAGGAAGTCCGCGAGCGCCTTGGCCAGCTCGGTCTTGCCGACACCGGTGGGGCCGAGGAACAGGAACGAGCCGGTGGGCCGGTTCGGGTCGGCGATCCCGGCGCGCGCACGACGCACCGCATCCGACACCGTCGCGACCGCGCGGGCCTGCCCGATCAACCGGCGACCGAGCTCGGCCTCCATGTGCAGCAGCTTGGTGGTCTCCCCCGCGAGCAGCCGGCCGGCGGGGATGCCGGTCCAGGCGGAGACCACCTCGGCGATCTCGTCGGGCCCGACCTTGTCGGCGATCATCGGCGGCTCGGCCGGGGTCTCCTCCTCGGCGACCTCGGCCTGCTCGATCTGGGTCTCGATCGCCGGGATCTCGCCGTACTGCAGGCGCGCGGCACCGGCCAGGTCGCCCTCGCGCAGCAGACGTTCGGTGTCGGCGCGCAGCTGGTCGAGGCGCACGCGCAGCTCACCGACCCGGTTGTGCCCGGCCTTCTCCTTCTCCCAGCGCGCGGTGAGCGAGGCCAGCGCCTCGCGGCGGTCGGCCAGGTCCTTGCGCAGCTTGGCGAGCCTGTCGAGCGAGGCGGGGTCGGTCGCCTCGGACAGCACGACCTCCTCCATCTCGAGCCGGGTGACGGCGCGCTGCAGCTCGTCGACCTCGATGGGCGAGGAGTCCAGCTCCATGCGCAGCCGCGAGGCGGCCTCGTCGACCAGGTCGATCGCCTTGTCCGGGAGCTGACGGCCGGAGATGAACCGGTCGGACAGGGTCGCGGCGGCGACCAGTGCGGCATCTGCGATGGTGACCTTGTGGTGCGCCTCGTACCGCTCCTTGAGGCCGCGCAGGATGGCGACAGTGTCCTCGACGGACGGTTCGCCGACGAACACCTGCTGGAACCGGCGCTCCAGGGCCGGGTCCTTCTCGATGTGCTGGCGGTACTCGTCGAGCGTGGTGGCGCCGACCAGCCGCAGCTCACCGCGGGCCAGCATGGGCTTGAGCATGTTGCCGGCGTCCATCGCGCCCTCCGAGCCGGCGCCTGCGCCGACCACGGTGTGCAGCTCGTCGATGAACGTGACGATCTCGCCGTCGGACCCGGTGATCTCGGCGAGCACGGCCTTGAGCCGTTCCTCGAACTCGCCGCGGTACTTGGCGCCCGCGACCATCGAGGCCATGTCGAGCGAGATCAGCCGCTTACCGCGCAGCGACTCCGGCACGTCGCCGGCGACGATGCGCTGGGCGAGGCCCTCGACCACGGCGGTCTTGCCGACGCCGGGCTCGCCGATGAGCACCGGGTTGTTCTTGGTGCGCCGGGACAGCACCTGCACGACGCGGCGGATCTCGGCGTCGCGGCCGATCACCGGGTCGAGCTTGCCGTCACGCGCCCGCTGGGTGAGGTCGAGGCCGTACTTCTCGAGCGCCTTGAAGGTGCCCTCCGGGTTGGGGCTGGTGACCTTCTCGTTGCCGCGGACGGACGGCAGCGCCGCCACCAGCGCCTCGCGGGAGGCGCCGACGGCGCGCAGGGCATCGGCGACGTTGGACTGCCCGGCGGCCAGGCCGATGAGCAGGTGCTCGGTGGACACGTAGTCGTCGCCCAGGCTGCGGGCCTCGGCGTTGGCGGCCTCGAGCACGGCGGCCGTCGCGCGGGACGCCGTCGGCTGGGTCACCGTGGAACCGGAGGACGACGGCAGGCCGACCAGCAGCCCGCGCACCGTGCGGCCCAGGGACGTCCGGTCGGCGCCGACGGCATCGAGCAGCGCGCTGGCCACCCCGCCGGTCTGCTCCAGCAGGGCACCGAGCACGTGTGCCGGTTCCAGCTGCGGGTTGCCGGCTGCGGTCGCGGCCGCGATGGCCGAGCCGAGCGCCTCCTGGGACTTGGTCGTGTACTTGACGTCCACCAGTGCCTTCCGATCCGAGTGCGGGCTTCACTCCGTCGAACCGACCCAGACTTGAGTGTATTCCGCTCAACTTCGGGTGCCACCCGCGGCCGGGGCGTGCCGCGCTACAGTCGCCACCGCACCGGACGACGGGGCAGGAGGCCGAGGTCCGCATGAGGACAGCCACCGCACGCCGCGGCGCGGTCGCTGCGCTGCTGCTTACCGGCGCCGGACTGCTGATGGTCGCCCGCTCGACCCCGAGGGCTGCGCTCCTCGGCTGGGCCGGCGCACTCGTGCTGTTCGCGGCTGCGACCGTGCTGGCCGCGACCGCACCGACGGCCCGGCGGGGCACCCGGGCGAGCGCGCGTCACGAGCGCGGGCCCGGACGCCGACGCACGCCCTAGAACCCGCCGGGCCGAGCATCGATCACGGGGTGGCGTAGGACGCCATGTGACTGTCGGTCATCCACTCGGCGTCCTGCGTGCGCTTCGCGCTCCCGGTGAACTGCGAGTCGTTGATCAGCAGGAACTGGTCAGCACCGGCTCGACCGTCGGTGTCGTTCCAGGTCGGGTCGACCGCCTTCCAGGCATCGCCGACATAGACCTTGTCCCAGGCGTGCCTGACACCGTTGGATTCGATCGTTCCCGTGACCACGACCGCCTGAACCCCGGCGGCGGTCACCAGTGCATCGAGGGCTGGCGCGTACGACGAGCACACCCCGGTGCCGTCGAGCAGGACACCGGACGCGTTGTACGCGTCGAGGTGGCCATCGATCTTCCCGGTCGCGACATAGGCGGAGTACGCCGCATAGTCGTAGGTCGCGTGCGCGTCCAACCAGTCATTCAGAACGGTGACCTTCTGTGCCGCGGACATGGTCGGCGTGGTCTGCGTCGCGACCGCCTGACTCACCGCGGTCCAGATCCGCTGCTGCAGATCGGCGACGGCAGTGGTCGAGTACTCGGAGAGCAGTGTCATGGTCGTCCCGCTCAGCGTCGCCTTGTCGGAACCCGGGGCGTAGGCGTTCTGGGTCGCCGCCTCCAGGAAGGCGTCGACGACATCGCCGTTCGTCACGATCCCCGCGAAGGCGCTGAGGTCGACGACCGGATCCCGGTCGACCATGTGACGCGCGATCAGCCGGGCCATGTCGGTGGTACCGAAGTAGGGGTAGGACACGGTGAGAGAGAGCGCGCCGTAGGCAGTCCGGCCGAGCATGTCGGTGAACCTGAGGGTGAATGAGTAGGTCCCCGGCGCGGCGGGCGTGCCGCTGAGGGCCGACCCGGAGGTCGAGACGCCGGACGGCAGCGCCCCGGAGTCCACGGCCCAGCTGCCGGCCCGGCCGTCGACCGTCCCGAGCGCTGCGGCGTACGAGGACAACGCGTAGCCCTGCGCCAGACTCGCCGTCGCAACCTGGGGTTCACCGGCAGGCGGGGACTGCAGATCGTGCCAGCGGTGCAGGAAGGCCGCCATGGCCTCCCTGCGGACCGGGTCGCCAGGACCGAACCGCCCGTCCGCCCCCGGCTTGGTCACACCCTGCCCGTACAGCCAGGAGATCTCCTTGTAGAACGGGTCGGTGGTCGTGACGTCCGCGAACGGCGAACTCACCTGGGGCGTGTACGCCGGGGAGCCCGCGTCCCGGTAGAGGAAGGCCGCCATCGCCGCCCGGCTCACCGCATCGCCCGGACCGAACTTGCCGTCCGCGCCCGGCTTGGTGACGCCGGTCGAGGCCAACCAGGACATCTCTTTGTAGAACGGATCCGTCGTCGTCACATCGGTGAACGACGACGTCGACGGCGCCGTGTAGCTGGGCGTACCTGCCACGCGGTAGAGGAAGGCCGCCATCGCCGCCCGGCTCACCGCATCGCCCGGTCCGAACTTGCCGTCCGCGCCCGGCTTGGAGACTCCAGCGCTGATGATCCAGCTGATGTCGACCGAGAACGGCGACGCCGCCGCGACATCGGCCGGCGAGGACGCCGGTGATGCCTGGATCGTTGTCGACGAGCTCGCCGAGGGGCCGAACTGGTCCGAGCTCGGCGTCAGGGTGGCCTGCCGGACAACCTCGGGAACCTCGGGCAGACCGGTGAAGTCCCGGCCGAAGGTCAGACCCTCACCCGGCGGCGGCACATCGGCCCACGCCGGGCCGGCAGCCGCTACGAACGCCGTCGCGGCCAGGACGACACCACACACAACACCACGCGCAGACACGGTATGACCGACCCCCAAGACCTGTGGCGGAACCAAGGACGAGCACGGGGTCCGCTGCCGAACCACCGCCACGGTCGTGATCGACGTGGTGTACCCACGACTCGCGCCGACAGCCGAGATTTCACTCGAC
>JAHIJU010000064.1 GCA_018898235.1 Actinomycetota bacterium
GCCTGGTCGGCGATGAACGCGGTGCGGTACTCACCGTCGAGGTTCATCGCGACGCGGCCGGTCTGGAAGTCGTTGTCGGCGGAGAACTCCTGGCCGCTCGCGGCGCTGAACGCCTTGAGCTTGTCGTAGCCGATCTTCTGCACGTAGGCGTTCTGCCACTCGATGAGCTCGGTCCACGCCGGGTCGGTCCCGATGGCCGAGGTGCCGTCGTCCTTGAGCCAGCTGGCGCCCGCGGCCGGGCCGTAGTGCGAGGCGGCGTTCTCGTACCAGCCCTGCAGCGGGTTGAACCCGAGCGTGGCGATCGAACCGTCGTCGTTGAAGGTGGTGAGCGTGTCGGCCATCGCCTCGAGCTCGCTCAACGTCTTCGGCGCCTCGGTGTAGCCGGCCGCCGCGAGCAGCGCCTTGTTGTAGTAGAGGCCGTAGACGTCCTGGAGCAGCGGCATCGTGCAGCGGGTGCCCTGGTACTCGGTGTAGCTGCGGACGGTGTCGGAGAACTGGGTGAGGTCCACCCCGTCGCGCTCGATGTAGGGCGTGAGGTCGCGGAACGCTCCGGTGGAGCAGAAGTTGCCGACGATGTCGGTGGAGTAGGAGATCCCGACGTCGACGGTGTCGCCCGCGCTGATCGCCTTCTGCAGCTTCTCGTCGTCCTGGCCGGAGTGCACGTCGACCGTGACGTCGGGGTTGGCGGCTTCGAACTCGTCGACGGCCTGCTGCACGACATCGGCCTCGCGGTCGGTGAAGAAGTGCCAGAGCGAGACGGTGCCGGTCAGGTGGGTCGGCGCGGCGCTCGCGATGGCGTCGCTGCTGGTGCCGCCCGAGCTGCTGCACCCCGCCAGGACCAGGGCGGCCGCCACTCCAGCGGCGGCGGGCAGGGCGTGTCGGTGCCGGCGGACTGATCTCATCGGGCTGTCCCTTCGGTGCGGTCGAACGACGTGGTGGAGACGGTGTCGAGCAGCAGCTCCCGGGCGAGGCCGACGGCGAGCCGCCGGGCACCGACCAGGACGGGGTGGGTGGTGACGGCGCCGGGGCGGACGTCCGGGTGCCAGCGCGAGTCGGCGGCGATGCGGGCGGCGACGGCCTGCGCCAGCGCCTGGCCGCCGGTGAGCCCGGTGGGGCCGCCGAGCACGACGAGCTGCGGGTCGAGCACGGCGAGCACCGACTGCGTGCCGAGGGCGATGCGGGTGGCGAGCTCGTCGAGGGCGTCCTGCCCGTCCGGGCCGGTCAGTGCGGCCTCCAGGTCCGGGGCGCCGAGCCGGGTGAGCAGACGGTCGAGACCGTTGCGGCCGAGCAGGTCGGTGAGGTCGCTGGCCTCGGGGTCGATCTGCGCGGCGGCGACCGGGGCCGACAGGTACCCGATCTCACCGGCGCGGCCGGAGGCGCCGCGGTGGACCGTTCCCGCGACGTCGACCGCGACGCCGACGCCGTCGCCGAGCCACAGCAGCGCGAAGTCGCCGGCGTCCTGGGCGCAGCCGACCTGCCGTTCGGCGACGGCGGCGAGGTTGACGTCGTTGTCGATGACGACGCGCAGACCGAACTCGTGCGCCAGCGTGCTGCGGGCCCCGACCAGCGGCCAGCCGGGCAACGTGTCGGTGAGCGAGAGGACGTCGCCCTCCACGTCGACGGCTGCCTGCACACCGATCACGACGGCCCGCACCGAGGTGGGGTCCACCTCGGCGGCGGCGGTCGCGGCGGTCAGCGCCGCCTGGATGTCGCCCTGCGGTGAGCGGTCGGCGGCAGTGAGCGGCACCGTGACGACGGGGTGGTCGGTGTCGAGCGCGTCGACGACGGTCGCCTCCAGGGCGTCCTCGCGGAGGTCGACGGCCAGGGCGCGGGCCCGTTCGACGCGGGCGCCGTAGGTGATCGCGGCCGGGCCCCGCCGGGCGGGTGCCTCGCCGACCGGCCCGACCAGGCCGAGCTGTTCGAGCCGGCTGACCATCTGCGCGGCGGTGGGTTTGGACAAGCCGGTGAGCGTGCCCAGCTCGGCGCGGGTGAGGGCGCCGCGGTCGAGCAGCAGGGCGAGCGCCTGCGCATCGTTGCGCGACCGGAGCCAGCCCGGAGTTCCGGGGGCGGGTTCGTTCGAGTCCTGCATCGGGTCTCCCGTCTCGATGGCGGGACACTAACAGGGAAGTTTCTTTATAGATAGACCTCGGACATGGGCCGTTCGACCGGAGTTCGTCCGGCCGCGGGCGCGCGAAAGCCCCGGGGTCGCCGGTGCGGCGGACCCGGGGCGGGGGTGCTCAGCGGAAGAGCGAGGCGATCAGCCCGGTGACCAGCAGCGCGGCGAGCGGCCAGGCGATCGAGCTGAGGACGAGGTACGTCCCGCGCCGCGCCTTCGCGGCGAAGGTGGGTCCGGACGTGGGTGCCGGTCCGGAGTAGACGGCCTCGGCCAGATCGCGTGCGCGGTCGGTGAAGCGGGTCAGCGTGGCGGGGGCGGGGAGCGTGGTCATCGTCGGTCGCGTTCCTTCTGGGTTCCTTGTGAGACCTGGTTCGTGGTGCGGCCGGGGTCACCGGCGGGTCCATGATGCGCGTCTCTGACGTGGGATGTCATGTCCAAAGGTCCCCACACTCCTGACACTCTGGAGGTTCACCCGGCAGCGTCCGACCCTCGGATGCCCCGTCTCACGCCTCGGTCCCCAAGGCATCCGCGGCGATGGCACGGACAATGGAGCCATGCACTTTCGCTACCTCGGCCGCTCCGGCCTGAAGATCTCCGAGATCACCTACGGCAACTGGATCACGCACGGCTCCCAGGTCGAGAACGACCAGGCCATCGCCTGCGTCCGCGCCGCCCTCGACGCGGGGATCACGACCTTCGACACCGCCGACGCCTACGCCAACGGCGCCGCCGAGACGGTGCTCGGTGAGGCCCTGGCCGGCCAGCGCCGCGCCTCGCTCGAGATCTTCACCAAGGTCTACTTCCCGACCGGCCCGATGGGTCCCAACGACACCGGCCTGTCCCGCAAGCACATCCGCGAGTCGATCGACGGCTCGTTGACCCGGCTGCGCACCGACTACGTCGACCTCTACCAGGCGCACCGGTACGACTACGAGACGCCGCTGGAAGAGACCATGCAGGCGTTCGCCGATGTGGTGCGCGCCGGCAAGGCGCTCTACATCGGCGTGAGCGAGTGGACCGCCGATCAGCTGCGGGCCGGCCACGCCCTGGCCACGGACCTCGGCTTCCAGCTGATCTCCAACCAGCCGCAGTACTCGATGCTCTACCGGGTCATCGAGGACGAGGTCGTGCCCACCAGCCGTGAGCTCGGCATGTCCCAGATCGTCTGGTCGCCCGTCGCCCAGGGCGTGCTCACCGGCAAGTACCTGCCGGGGCAGCAGCCGCCCGCCGGCTCGCGCGCCACCGACACCAACGGCGGCGCGCAGTTCATCAAGCGGCTGCTCAGCGACGAGGTGCTCACCGCGGTGCAGGGTCTGCGGCCGATCGCCGACGAGCTGGGGCTGACCTCCGCCCAGCTCGCCATCGCGTGGGTGCTCGCCAACGACAACGTCGCGGCCGCGCTCGTCGGCGCGAGCCGTCCCGAGCAGGTGACCGACAACGTCAAGGCCTCGGGCGTCACGATCCCGCCCGAGCTGCTCGCCCGGATCGACACGGTGCTGGCCGGCGTCGTCACCGACGACCCGGCGCAGACGGCCCAGAGCTCGCCGACGGCGCGCCTGGTCTGAGCCCGCAGCACAGCACAGCAGTACCGGCGACGCCGGGTCCCGCAGGTCGGGGCCCGGCGTCGCGCGTTCCACCGGCCGCGCTCACCGGTGTCACGTATCCGTAACCTGCCGGGACGTCCCATGACATACGGGCCTCGTACCGTCCTGCCCATGACAGCGCTCGCGACGACCAGCACCTCGGGTGCCGTCGTGCGTGTGAGCGCCCACGGCCCGGCACTCGGGTCTGCCACCTCGTCGTGGTGGGACCTGGCTGACCGGCGGCGCGAGACGGGGCAGCCCCGTGATCCGCGCCAGAACCGGACGAGCGCCGCTCCACAGACCCGCAGCGCCTGAGGGAGAGGTCTGCCCAGATCGGGGCAGGCACCAGGCGCCGGTCCGCTGCCCCGCCGGGGTGAGCGGACCTCGTCGTGCCCGGGCGAGGACAGCCGCGCCCCGGGCGCCGGCCCCGACGGGCGGCCTCGCCGCCGTCGATACGAGGGCCGCCCACCCCACCCCCTGTGAGGAGAGAACTCCCGATGACCACCGCCGTCCTGCCCGGTCCGGCCCGCCCGCCGATCGTCACGATGGGCTCCGGCCCCGGCACCATCCACCCGTCCGTCGCCGCCGCCATGGCGAGGCCGCAGGTGCACCACGAGGACCCCGCGTTCCTGCGCACGCTGCGCGGCGTCGCCGACAAGCTGCGCGCCGTCCTGCTCACCGACGGCGACGTCGTGCTCCTCGAGGGCGAGGCGCTGCTCGGGCTGGAGGCC
>JAHIJU010000504.1 GCA_018898235.1 Actinomycetota bacterium
GCGCCCCCTGGTCCCCACCATGCCCGAGGGCTCCTCCCTCCCTCCCCCCACCGACATGGAGTTCGTGAACAGCTACCTGGACAAGCTGGTCAGCGCCCACTCCAAGGCGGAGCGGGAGGATTATACGTATGGAACTTTCATAGAATCCCAGATACCCGAGATCATAAGAATGTACAAGGAGGACGGCTTCGGCACGAACCAGGCCTGCATGGCGGTTTGCGACCCCCAGAGCCTGTTCCTCTCCGACCCCCCATGCCTCCGCCAGATAGACACGCGCATCTACCCCGACGAGAAGAAGCTCCACTTCATCCTCTACTTCCGCTCCTGGGACCTGTGGGGCGGGTTCCCCGCCAACCTGGCCGGCATCCAGCTCCTGAAGGAGTACATGGCCGACGAGATAGGCCACGGCGTCAAGCCCGGCGAGACCATCGCGGTCAGCAAAGGCCTACACCTCTACGACATGTACTTCGAGGTGGCCAACCTGCGGCTGGGGCGGAGCGGCGAAAAACCGCTTGAATAAGGGATATTTCGGGTTTTCGTAGGTCCTGGAAAACGGCGGAACAGAAGCCCGATTTCCTCTTTTGGGAGCTATTTTGGAGTAACCAGCCGCTGTTTGCCCTGGTCGTGAAGTATTCCCAGTGCGCGTAGTGGCGTTGTGGGCCATCCTCTGGCGCTTTACCTTACGCCGAGGTCAAGCGTAGCAAGCTTCGCATATTCTGCAGCAGTGAATACCAATTACCGTTCAAAAGTCCTTCCCGTCTCATTAAGCGACCGTCTAGATGCACTATTTGATGAATGGACAACTCTGGAATAACATTCTGACCAAACAAGGGTTGGCCGGTAGGTTGGAGGGCGACATGTTCAACGATATTCCAAAAGATGTAAGAACAGCGATCTTCGATGAGATTAGGATTGCCGGAATCTCTTGGCACGGGGATTTACCGGAACCTGACTTTCTGGGGAGGATATACGGGGATCTCTCCTGTCTATCATGGAACGGGTTGGAAGACCCATACTGGATATTCTCTGACTATGAAGCTGACTTATTGAATTGTTCCGATTCCGAGTTGTTCAGGTTCTTATCTCTGATGCTTCACCCCGCTGTAAGAAGCTCCTATACAGAAAGAGGAGCTCTTCTTGAAATCTTTAATAGGCATTTGGAACCTTACGGTTACAGAATGACTGAAGAATCAGCAATTGGTGGCAAGCCAACATATGCGGTAGAACCAATAGAAGATGTGGCCGAGGAAGAAGCTGTTCCACAAGAGATAACGAGACCAGAAGAGCCCAAAGAAGTCGTACTTCCTGCCAAGCGTGAGCCAAAGCCAGGCACAACTGGCGAACATGAGGACGAGTATCCCAAAGCTTTCATCTCCTATTCTTGGGATAGCGAAGATCACAAAGCATGGGTACGCAGTCTTGCCGAACGACTTGTTGGACAGGGCGTTGATGTAGTGCTAGATCACTGGGATCTTGGACCGGGTAAGGATATTGCAGTATTTATTGAGCGGTCTATCCGCGAGAACAAGTTCATTCTGGCTGTTTGTACTCCTAACTACAAAATCAAGTCTGAAAACCGTGAGGGGGGCGCGGGCTACGAGGGCACGATAATCACAGGAGAAATCTTTAAGAGCAGTACGCCAGAAATGACAGAGGAGATGAAGAAACAAATCATTCCGATTTGGAGAGAAGGAGAATGGGAGGACGCAGCACCCCCTTGGCTTGTTACGAAAGACCGAATTGACCTTAGGGAAGATGATGATGCTCAGTTTGAAAGGATGCTAAGAGCAATTCATGACATGCTACCAAAGCGACCACCTATAGGGCCAAAACCAAATTTTGACTAGATTTATCATTCAAATAACGAAGTGACTCCCCATCCTTTGCTTGGTTTTCTTTGTTCAAGATATCCCCTTTCGAGCCATCACAATCGTCTTGCAGATCTCAGAATAGCACAGGGTAGTGACGTGAAAACTTCGGGTTCTGAACTAGACGAGGTCTCGATTCCTCTTCAGCTCTTTGTGGCCTTTCTCGGTCAAAGTCACGGTCGGTCTATAGTTGCCATCCTGAACAAGCAGGCCGTCTGACAACATGGATTTGATAACATCGCGAACATGTTCCTGTGTGGCACTCAGACTTCCATGGACAGCAAGTTCTGCGATTCCTTGTTTGCTGGCCCAGGCAGCCTTGGTTCCAGTTAAGACCGCGGCAATCTTCGTTACCCCCACCGAGTATGGCATCGAACCAATGCAAGCCAATACCGCATGCCTGATTTGGTCATCGGATGGTGAGCCGCCATGTGGCAGACTACCATCCCTATTCACATGACCAGTCGTTGGCCGCTTCACATCTGACATGGCACCGGACGTGGCCTTTGCGTTTGACCCTGAGGCTGGATTTCGCAATTCGGCGGGATTGATAGTCGAAACCTCCGCCCTCCCCTTCGCGGTGAGCCTCAGAACGGGGTATCCCGATTTGATCTCCTGCTCGATATAGTCAGCATCGATCAGGTCCTCAGTGACGGCCTTCACCGCGTCCTGCTTACAACTGACTGTTCCGTAGGCGGGATTCTTGTCCAGCCCCCATTCAAGGATCTCTTTCCGCTTCGAACCCGTTACAACTTCGGCGACTCGTCCCTTTCCGATTGGGAACTTCATGAAGCGAAGGCAGACCAGGACTGGCAAAGCAACATCCCGATTTCTTTCTATTCCTCTGGCGGTCTTCTTGCTGGTCGTCGCTCGCTTCCTGCAACAGTCGCACGTTTCACAGACGAAGGTCTGCTCTTCGCCAAAATAGTTGAGGATGTATCCACGCCTGCACCCGCGCTGGAGGATGAATCTCTCCATCGCTTCCAGTTTCGCTTCCTCCATCCGGCGAAGCGAGCCTTCGCGTGCCCAGTCGAGTGCAAGCTCTTCGAAGGGCGGCGGCGGGTCCACAAGCTTCTGCAGCCCACGTCCTCGGAACGGCGGTTCGTAGCCAAGCTTTCCTGATTCACGAAACGCGGTCAGCGCCCTCTTGACCTGCTCGACGGTAATACCAGAATCGGAGGCAAGCTTGTTGACGCCAATCTCAAACCGGCCGGGAGTCCCCAGGTCGATTGTGGAAGCAAGGCCTTCAAGCACCTTCTGCTGGATGGAACCGCGGACTTCCCCGGCGGCGCCGGAAATGGGCTGCGTTATCGTTATACCCACTCTCGGCTCACCGCTGTAGGCCCGGAGCACGCCGGCTCCGTCCAGCATCCGTATGGCCGCTCCCACCTGTGCTTCGCCTATGTGCTGATCGCAGAGCCCTACGATTTCCTTGTATGTCATCAGGACTGTGCTGTCGGGTAGGTTCCAAATGGTTTCGTAGGCCTCCTTCACCAGCGCTTCAGGGGGATAGCTGACGTCTATGAAGAACTCGCGCAGGCTTCTGTCGGCTGATGAATACAGAAGTACGCAACGAGAATCTAGCCCATCACGACCTGCCCGACCCACCTCTTGATAGTACTGCTCCACTGACCCCGGATAGTTATAGTGGACTACGAAGCGCACGTCGCGCTTGTCGATCCCCATGCCGAACGCGGACGTTGCCGCGACAACCCGCGCTTCCCCGCCGAGGAACGCTTCCTGTGACTCGTGACGTTCCTCCGGCTCCATTCCTGCGTGGTAGCCGACAATGCGCGGCTCGATTGGTTTCAGAGCTTCGACAATCTCATCGACATTCTTCCGCGTACCGGCGTAGATGATTCCCGACCCGCCGTTCTCGCTAACGAACTTCGACAGGAAGTCCTGTTTCTTCTTGTCGTTGTGCATGACCTCGACACTCAGCTCGAGGTTTGGACGATCGAACCCGTGAACGTGGAGATCAGTATTCTCAACCGAGAGGCCGAGTGATTCGATGATATCCGCCTGTACGCGAGGAGTAGCAGTCGCCGTCAGAGCGGTTACTGGCGGGCGGCCAATCTTCTCGTGGAAGTCCTTGAGCCGCCGGTAATCCGGTCTGAAATCATGGCCCCATTCCGAAATGCAGTGGGCTTCGTCCACTGCCAATCTCGACACGTTCATCAAGCGCAGCATCGACATGAAAGCGCCATCTCGACACCTCTCAGGCGCAATGTAAAGAAGCCGGCAAGCTCCCTTGGTACAAGAAGTGAGCCGTTTATTCTGCTCTTCACGGCTAAGACTCGAATTGACTGTAGTAGCTTTGATACCGAGAGCATTGAGGTCGTCGACCTGGTTTTTCATCAGCGATATCAGGGGCGATACGACGATTGTCAGTCCCGAATCCATGAGGGATGGGAGCTGGTAGATTAGGGACTTTCCACTGCCAGTGGGCATAACGACCAGTAGGTTTCTGTCACCGAAGACGGATTGAAGAGCCTGCTCCTGGCCAGGCAAGAATCCTGAGTAGCCAAACCTTTCCTTGAGAACTCGCTTGGCTGTATCAATCCCGAGAAGCCGGCCGCCACCCGAAGGTGAATTGCTCATGAAGCATCTCCTTCTTGTCCGGGCTGAACCGTTGTATTGGTGATGATCTCGAGATTGGATTTCTTGATCTTCTTCCTTCCCTGGGGCGCCTTGAGCCGATAAACGCAGATCTCAGGCGTGAGCATTTGCACCTGCTGAATTAACTGTGACGAGGGCTGATGCTCCCTACGCAGGTGTTCCAATATCTTTGGGGCTTGTTGCATTCGACGGTTATTGAAGGCGACTTCGGCATATGCTTTGGCGCCTTTAAACGGCCTGCACTTCTGACATGGACGGTAGCCGCGTGGAGCCTCTTCAACCTTGGGACCGCTCGCGAACCTGCATTTCGTAGAATGCACGATGCGCCGTCGCTGGTCGACACAGAAGCCTGGACGATTCATTCCCTTGTGACCATCCAAGACTCGGTGGCACCTGGGGCAAAGACTGACGAGATTGGACCAGTGATGATGGCCGCCATGTGCTCTCTGCACGATGTGGTGCACGTCGCCATGCTTCTTCAGGCCCCACCCGCAGATTGCACATTTGTAACCATCACGTACGAGCACAGCGCGCCTACGCTCATTCCAATCAGGTGGCAAAGCAATCGATGGCGCAGCCATCGCGTACTGCTCCTGGGTCTGTTCCCAGGTATCTGACACTGATGCATGAGTCCACATTGCTTCATAGGCCCACTGCCATACAACGCGACCATCGAGACTCCATCGCGCCTGGTCAATCGCCGTCCGCGCATGAATCTGACATGGGACCGTGGCGCTGTTGGACGCAAACCCCAGCACGCTCTGGTCGAATACAGGAAATCCGAACTGGTTCTGTATGTAAGACATCGTTATTGAAAAGAACGGGTTTGCAGGTTCAATCTCTTTGAGACTCCTGGGCGAGCGCCGCGTCAGACCGATGAATCCGCTTCGTGAAAGCGCTTCCGACATGGCCTTGTGTTTACTACTCATCGAGTGCCACTCCCAAGGACCAAAGGTGCCTTTCGCTGCCTACGACAGGATTGTACAGGACACCTGTGACACGAAGTCTAGCATTACTCAACCTAGCGTCCGTGATTTGAAATCGGGATTTCTCGGGATTTCTGCGGATCCGAAGAACAGCGGAACAGAGGCCCGATTTCCACTTTTTGGAGCTATTTTGGAGTAACCGTCACCGTTTTTCCCGCTCACGATGAATAAACATCTCGCTTGGTGGCGTTGTGGGCGTAGTTTTAGGGGCTTGACCTCACGCCGAGGTCAAGCGTAGCAAGCATTAAAACGGCGGCGGTGAAATGGACTACGATTTGGGAATTGCGTACTTCTCCGCGAATTCAGCTGTCCAATCGTCGTTAGCACCGGATTCGCAGACCTTCTTGAAGACCTCCTGAACTGTCACCTGAAAGACCTTGTCCTGGAGGTGATCCGGTAGTAGCGAGTGAAGGAGAGGAAACAGGCCCTGAGGTCCATCAGGCCCCTCGCATGCAAAGACCGGGCTGCGGTCATCGTAAAGAAGTATGAACTGACCGTTCTTGTGGATGGCGAACAGCACCTCGCGGTAGAACTGGTAGTAGTTGGCCAGAGGGCAGAAAGCGCTGGTACCAAGGGTTCCGGCGAGGAAGCCGTGCTCATGCATGTGATGCCAATATGTTCTACCGTTGCGATGAAGGTAGCAGAGCGTGGGGCGAAGAGCCGGGTTGCGACCGTCGCAGTCCCCTCGAGCGAAGACGCTGCAGCCGCCGAACTCCTTCTCCATAAGCTTTGCCTCTATGAACAATCCGCCAACGCCGTGCGTAGGACGGACCACGAGGTCAATCGATGTCGGCTGCGGAGTCTGCTCGTTGAATACATCACGGTCCTCGACTTCGAAAAGCGCCTCCACGTCTCCTTCTGGCCATTCTGCTCCCACGCTCTCAAGGGCCAGTCGCAGCGGGTCAAGGTCATTGCTGACCACCAGCGGGCCCACAAGGTTGAAGAGCATCGGCTGGCTGCTCAGGCCATGGTGTATATACTTGGAGAGTGGAAATGGTTTGCCGTCAGCTTCCTTCATGTCCTTGGTTTTCTTAATCCGCTCAGCCACCGGCGGGAGAATGATGTTCTTTTCCCAATCCTCACGGTCAGCGAGTATGAATGGGTACTTCTTATCGACTTCATAGCCTTTCTTGGCAAAGTACTCCGCCGCGGTGTTCCTCATGCTTGATTCGAAAGCACTGAATAGCGGGTAGGTATCATCGGCAATTACATTGTTGTTGTTCAAAGTGACCCCCTTCGAGCTGCTGCATTCTGCCTTACGGCGTAAACAATATCATATGGTTGTGACATAACGATACGGGGATTTAGCTACTCAGGGCCGAGGTCAATCATGAAGTCGCTGACGAATGCTTCGATTGCTTCGTCGGGCTCCTCCACAAGCACGGTCTTGAGGTATTCGACGAGGTCCTGCTGGCGGGGCTGGCCGAACGCCATCCGATAGAACATCAGGGACCTCTTCAGCGCTTCGAAATGATTTCGCTCCCTACTGAATGGGAACAGCGGCAGGTGCCTCTCAATCTGGCAGCCATCCGGGCACTCGTACACCCAAAAAGGTACCAACTCGCTCTGCCCGGGCTCTCTTTGCAGGCAGGCTGCATCGAAGAGCAACTTCCAGGGGTCCTGACCGGCTTGGAAGTTGTTCATCATTTGGTCGGTGCAGGCGTCTCGGACGAGGTTCCTCCGGATGACGTGTCCCTTATAGCGGTTGATCCTACCCTCCCGCTGCTCGAGGTCGACCGGGTTTCCGGGCAGGTTCCAGTGAAAAATGCTATGGCAGTAGCCGTGAAAGTCCAGGCCTTCCTGGCCGATGGACGTTGTCGCGAAGATGAACGGCCTGAACGGGCTGTTGAAGGCGGTTCGCAGCACATCGGTACGGTTGCCGTCGAGCATCTCTGTGACTTCGGTCTCGTCGCCGAACCTGAGGGCGAAATGCGTCCTGATGCTCATGGAGCCATCCTGTCTGAGCATGCCGGCGACGTTCCGCTTATATGCGTCGAACTTCGGGTTCGCGGCGCGCAGGTAGAGCGCGGAACAGATGACATCAGAGAGGTTCTTGACCTTGTCATCCACCGTTTGGTCGAAAAGGCCTTCGAGGTCGGTTACCAGGTGGACGTACTCGTCCATCACTGCCTGCAGGTTGCCTTCACAGCAGTACTCGAGAACTCTCTCCCAGAACGGGTCCTCGGCTCTCAGGAAGCGCAGGTTCCAGCGCCTGTTGAACATAGAGCGAAAACCGTGGGCAACAGCGGCGGCGGCAGAGATGGCGTGCTCATAGTCCGTCGGTTCAGGCTTTAATGGGAGCTGTCTGAGAAAAGCTCTGAGCGCGGTTACCGCCGGTGAGCCGATGCAGATATTTGCGAGAGCATCCAGAGTGGATGAGTCGGGCTTGGGGAGACGCTCATCGTATCGGAGATACTCCGCTCGAAAAGCCTCAACGTGAGCCGGGAAGCCTTTTTCCGAGTCATCCCCTTCGATATCGCGACCCGAATGCCAGGTGTCTGCCTCGGTTTTGCTCTGGAGCCAGCGAAGAGCGGGCCACCCGTCGTCTTTGGCCGTCCGCTCCACTTTTCCGACAGCTGCGTCGAACCTCGCCAAGTAAGCCCAGAGCTGATCGAGCGCGTCGTCCTCAGCGAACTCTTCGTCCGTACTGGGACGGAGACTGAGAATTGTCTCCTCTACCGCGTCTCTAGCGGCTCTATGCATCTCCTCGAATGATACCCGGCCGTGGTTCTCGGCGAAGTATTTGCAGGGGTCAAAGGCCCAGGCCAGTGACAGCGCCGGGAACATGATGGCCAGACTCGCCATGTTCTGCGGCTGTCCGTCTTTCAAGTTGAAACGCAGGAGCGCCCGCGGGCCGATTTCTCCGTACGGCTCCGGGGGGTCACTGCTCATGAGCCTCTCAACCTCGTAGCTCGCAAGCATCGAGATAACCTTGGGGACCATTTTCCATGACGAGAAGATGAGGGTCTTAGTGTAAGGAAGCTCGGCAGTGCTCTCATACCGCCCGTAGGGGTCGTAGTATGGCAAGGCCGGAGGCACCCAGAGGTGCTGGTGCGCCTGGTTCTCCTTGACGGCCCGCTCGACGAGCACCCGTAGCTTAGCGTTAGGGAAATCCACTTCATCCCAACCGTCAACGGTCTCTTTATCAAGAAATAAGTCCATCGAACGGCTCTTGGCGGTGACCGAGTTCGCCTTGCTCTTTACTGCGCTCGTGAATCGTTTCTTAATCTTGTAGTCGTCCATGAAGCTGAGCATATATGGAGCGGACTTCCAGAACTCGAGTGGTTTGTCCGCTCTAATCTGCTTCGCGATCTTGCTGAGCGCGGCGTACTGGCTAATGTCGTTTGCCAGGGCCACTTCATCGTGAAGTCTGTCTGTTGTCAAGCCCTCGCCTGAGCCGATGGCCTTATATCTTTCCGTCCTGGTCATCACCTTCAGGAGCTTCCCCTGGAGCCGTTCCTTGGCGCGCTTGATATCCTGCGTGTCGGAGATGCTCTTTACCTGGTAGAGTGCATCGCGGAACTCCGAAAGCAGCCTCTCGATTTCCCGAGTCTTACCTTCGCCGTCGAGCAAAAATGAGAGCGTGCTTATGAAATCCGTGTAGTGGTCGTCGTCCGCCCGCTCTTCGCTGATTGTGTACATCTTGAACGGAGTCGCAGAAAGTAGGATGACTTTGACATGGGTATCCGAGTGCTGATCCTGATATCGGAAAAGCTGGGAGGCGAGCTTACCGGTTTCCGACTCCTCGCCGAGAATATCTTTGAACCGTTGGAACTCGTCGAGGATGACAATGTCTGGCTCGAGGTACTCCAGGGTGGACTCGGCGAGAACATACCTGAGCCGACCGACGAGCCTGTTCCTGAGGTTATTGAGCCCCCAGTCAATGTGCTTGCGCCCCTTGAAGCTCTCGGCCATCTCGAAGAATTCATGCCTTATATCCTTGCCCAACCTCTCCTTGAAAGACGCCAGCAGCTGTTTATTCTGGCGAAGCCGCCTCTGCTTGTCCTTCGGGTACCATCGAATCCTGTTGCGGAAGTTCTCACGCCTCATGCCGCACTCCAGGATGTTCATGAACTTGGGGCTGTAGTCGAACTTCCAAATGGCTTTAAGCATGAAATATAGGACTACCCGTTCCTCGGACATTCCTCCGGACGACCGGAGGTTAAATGACGTTCCGGGCGTGAAAGAGATGAAATTGACTCTGTGCTTATTGAGCTCCTCGAGCTGGGTGGGTATGAGCGTAAGCCGTGAGGAGAAAGTGGTATCTTGGCTCCCCTCGATGCTAAGGCGAAGCCGTGCTATGTTCTGCTTCGCAATAGCAGCATTACTGCAGATATAGACGATGTCGATTCGACGAACCTGTTTATCCCAGAGATGGTCCACCGCATGTGCTAGAACCCCTTTGGCAACCAAGGTCTTGCCAAGTCCAGCCTCGTCAGCGATCAGGAAACGGTCAGTGGCGTCCCTGTCAAGGTACAGCCTCTTGAAAACGGCATCGGCCGATTTCATCTGGAAATCCTTCAGCCTTGACAGGTCCTTTTTGGGGTCGTAACTTTCCTCCTCCGCAGTTTTCCGAACCGCGTGCCCTCTCCTCTTAAGAACTAGCTCATCGCGGAGGGCTCGGTATGCATTGATAGCTTTGGACCTTGATGAGTATGAGGATTTCTTGCAGAGGTTATTACTCTGGTAATAGCGAACCTCAAAACCACCGTTATCCCTGAGGGAAACTGCATAGATTTCCCCCTGACCAGCGACATTTCTGTGTTCGAGAACAGCCTTGATCTCCATGTGCCTCTTGAGGTAATCAGCGTTCTTGGCGTTCCAATACTCCGTCCAGCTTTCATTGGTCATGGCCCAGCCTCCGTTAGGCCATTCTTGATTTCCTTCCAGACCCGCAGGAACTCGACCGGTATGATCTCTTTAGCCTGGTCATCGTTCTTGAATGCTTGGACCAAACCGTCGATATCATTGACCAGTGATGGGTCTTCAACGCATCGGCTCAGCAGGTCTTCGAATAGGGGCGTAGCCGGGAACCGTTTCCCGTGTCCCGACTTCCAGGTTCCAAAGAAACCGCCCCCGGGCATGATTGATGGAACGCTGACGTAGTTCTTGAGAAGTAGGAACCAGAGGTATTCGTAGAACTTCTCAGGTTTGTCGAGAAGGGATGCGACCACCATCTCTTCCAGACCTTCCGGCTCCCCCTCAAACCTGCCGCCCAGAACGAAGCCAGCCCGGGTTTCCTTGACGCCCTCGCGCTTTCCTAGCAGCTCGAAAGCGACGAATTTGCTGATGTCTCCCGGTCCGATACCGCTGAATGTGACTTCCTCCTTGTTCAGGAAAGCGGTAAGAGGCACGCCCCGAGTCTTTCTGGCGAGCGACGCCGGCCAGAACTGCCCCTCGATGCCGTCCGGTAACGAGACCGCTTTTCCCTCGGACGGGTTGAATTTGACTGCCAAATCGAAAGACCTCGACTGCTCGCCTTTTTGGACCGTAATCACTATCTCGCCCTTTCCCAAAGCCCTCCTGGCACTCTCCAGGTCCATGTTCATTCTCTGCTGTTCTTCATCGACAGGAGTTGGCTTATCCGGTGGCTCGAACTCTAGGAGAAAATTGCGCAGCTGAAAATTGCCAGCGTCTTCATCGGTCCCAAGGATGGCATCGATTCCCAGGTTTTTACGCTTCCCCTTCAGTATTGTCACAAACTCGACGTTATGGCCGCGGAATCCGGCGTTGGTCGCATTAGCTGAGCCAGTTACAAATGCCACGTTGTCGCCCGCCTCGGCGATGTAAAGCTTTGCATGCAATCCCGACAGCTGTGTGGGCTCGGCGTCCATCGAGTCGTTATCGCGCTCCTCGCTTTCTTCGGGCGTTTCGATTTCCTCTTGGATCACTTCTGGCTCGCTGGTTAACTCGTCGTCCCAGTAGAAAGCAGAGTATTTTCGGAGGGCGTCAGAGGACCAATCAAGTGTCTTCAGCGCATCGATACTCGATACGAGAATGCCTTCGCCGCCGTTATCTGGTAGATGTTCAGCAAGGGCTTCAACCTGTTCCTGTGTCAGAAATGGCGAAATCACAAGCAGTCGCCTGACAGAGTCCAACCATTCAAGGTCGAGCGGCTTATTTCGCGCATCTGGTTTCGTGTAATCGAAATAGCACTCCCTGGCAGGATTGATGTCCGAGAACCAGACGTTTCGAATTTCTCGCGAGAAGCTCCTCACGATCGCTTCTTTTTCCGGCTCGTCACGTAGGCAGTCCTGTTTGGATAGCCAGGATAAGTAATCTACGAGCTGCCGGTTATCTTCCGATTCCTCTTCGTATCGTTCGCCGTCGAGTACGATCATCGTATCCCACGACTTTGAGGACGTTACATTCCTCGAGGTGCAAATAAGCCGATACAGCTCGTCACCCTCTTCTGTTCCGAAGTGGAGAAGCCAGGTCTTGGGGTGGAAGCTTCCCCTGGGAGGGCTTATCTCGAACAGCGAATGGTTTAGAAACGGGTTCAACTTGCTCAACGACTTCGGCAACAGGACCCGTCCCCGCTGGCAGAATACCACCATCTTGCTCGCGGTGCGCCTTATCGAGTCCAGTAACGCCAGAAAATTTGGCCTGCCGTCCTCGTCGCAGAAACCGTCCTTCGAGGACAGGGCAAGGGGCATTAACATTAGCATTTCAAGTTCGGCGGAAAAGGTTGTGCCAACGGCCTTTTCAAGGTGGAAACCAGGCGGAGGCCGCATCGCATCCATGTATGTCATCCGGGCTTCAGGTTCAAGCATTTCTTCCCAGCCCTTCGACGATGTCGGCGATCATATCCTTGGCAACGTGCCACCTGTAATCGAGTCGGCTCATTCCGGACGACCCGTTCCACCTATCCCGCGCTTCCTGAGAGACCATGCGTGCGCGATTTCCCTTGAGCAGAACCTCACGGCTACGGATAAGGCCGAAGGCTTTGTGGTTCGGTTCCAGCAATTCCGTCCAGTCCGTGAAGGACGACGCGATTCCATGCCACTCGCGACAGAATCTACTCGTTCTCAGTTCGACCTTGGCGCCAACGCCTACCAGAGAGTCAGGGGACCAGTCGCCTCTAGCGGCCAGGATCGTCCTGTAATCCTGAAACCACTCTTCCATGCTCCCCTTTATCCATTCATAGTCGTAGCCCTCACCCATGAGGCTGGATACGTAGATGTTGTAGAGAATTGACGCGCCATGCATAAGCAGTGAAAAACGCTCAGCGCTATCAACCTGTTTGGCAATATCGTCCGGCATCTCAAGGCCCGTTTCCCAAAGGTACGGGATGGCTCTGAGGCCGCGTACCTGGTTGCTGACGAGAAACTCGAGTAGCTTACCTCCGAAGTTCTCCTGGACGCGCTCCTTCAAGAACTCAGCCTCTGCTCGAGTGAGTTTGAAAGTGGTCTCGTCCATATAATCATCCGGCGGCTCGGGCAAGGAATGGTGCCACGTCTCGAGGTTATCGCTATATATGACCTCATCGGCCTCATCCTTACTCTCCGACTTCCTGCTACGGTAGATGTCGTCGAGCGAGGAGTGGTACACGTCCCGCGTAACGTAGTTCCCTTTGCCTGGACGGAATATGTCCCAGGTGCAAAGACCCGGCCAGTAGATGTCGCTGGGTAGGCTGATGATGTTCTTTCCCGCCGACGCTCCAATTATGCCGGTGGTCTCACCGCCAGCCTTAAGTTCATCCATTAGCCAGACTTCTCTCTCCCGGTCCTTCCTCTCGATTTTGGCGCTGGGAACGCCTTCTTGCTCGAGTTCGCCGTATACCCATGGGACAAGCAGGAAGTACCTTGCTTTGGTCTGGATTACGGTGATGCCGGGAAAGAAGATGTTGGAGAAGAAGTCTCTAACGGTGCTCAGCCCAAGCTCATCACGTGTCCCCGTGTCCTGCATGGCCTTGATAAGCCCACTGATTATTCGCTTCTCTTTGGAATAATAAGAAACGGACGCCTCGGTTATACTCACGTTGACCAAAACGTTGTCGAGTAGAAAGGAGAACGTCCGATGAGTAGAGTGTACGTTGGAATGGACATCGGGTCAAAGGTGACCGCTACTGCGGCAAGGGACGA
>JAHIJU010000065.1 GCA_018898235.1 Actinomycetota bacterium
ACCCCGCGGCCACCAGGTCGCGGGCCAGGGCAGAGCGAAGCAGTCGCGCCGTGAGCTGGCTGAACGACTCGGGTTCGCTCTCCTCCGCGAGGCTGATCTTGAACTCGGGGCGAGCATGCAGCGCCTGCCACGAGTGATGGCGTAGGAAGCCCTGGTTCTTGGTCGCAGTCAACTGGTCGCGCGCGAGCTCCGCCCGGCCCTCGCGCTGCCACCTGTCGACGTCCAGTTCGTCTCCGAGGAGCGTGCGTAGCTGCGTCACCTGCATCTGCCAGCTGCTTCCGAGCGGTGGGCCGCTCAGCACGACCGGGTCGGACCCGACCGCTACAGCGCGCCACAGCTCGGGGTTGCCGAACTCCGGTCGGAGGAAGGTCCGCGTGCCCACCACGACCTGCGCGGAGCGGTCGTATCCGGACGGGATGACCAGCGTCGCCAACGCCTGAAGTCGAGCGCCGAGTTGCTTGGACCTTTCCGCGACCCGAGTCCCGTCCTGGAGTGCGAGGCGATTCTCAAGCTCACGGATCTTGGCTGCTTGCTCGTCGATGCAGTGCTCGACGAGTTCCTGCCATCCCCTGTGGAGTTTGTCGAGGTCGGATGTTCCGAGCCGGATGTTCTCGAAGTCGGCCATGTGGACGTTCTTGTACAAGATCATCGCGAAGAGCCGGTCGGGGTCAAGGCCGCCGATCTGGTTCGGAGTGCCCAGGAGCCTGTTGGCGAAGACGTCGTACTCGTTGCGCATGTTGATGATCAGACGCTGGTCGGCGACGTGCTTGGCGGCCAGCCCGATCAGTGACGCGGTGACGCCGGTGCCCTCCATCTGCTCGCTCATCAGGTCTCGGGCGTTGCGGTGGGTGATGAACGGCACTACGGGGATGACCAGGTCAAAGAACTTGGTGCGGTTCGCCCGCTTGACCTCTTCGCCGGCCAGCTCGTCGTCTGCGAGCTTCTCGAAGACGCTGTCACGAAGCGCGTAGATGAACTTGACATCTGGGGCAGGACCGGCGGGTTTGGGTGTCCCGCGGGGTATACGTCGCTTCCGCGACTTCACTTGCTCCGAGCTGTTCAAGAGCGTGTTCAGGGCGCGCAGGGTTTCGAAGATTTGGGCGTTGTCGAACCGGTCGAGATCCTCGAAGATCACGATGTCGCGCCCGCTGTGCTCGAAGTAGTACACGATCTCGTCCATGTACTGGTCGAAGTAGCTGATCGAGTGCGCAGAGAGCGACACCGTGGCCGGGCCCGCGCTGAGCTTCTCCAGGAACACGCGACTGTGCGTGGCCCAGCGCAGCCACACGATGGCGACCGAGACGATGATCAGGACGGCCAGGTACGCAAGGGCCGTGAGCAGGGGGTTGCCTGGTGCTACGTCGACCAGCAGCCGGCCGCGTCCGCTGAGGAAGAGCAACACCAACATCAGGCCTGTGGCTGCCAGCGCCCCGGCGATCTCGTGCTTCTTGTGGAACCCGGAGATGCGACGAAACCTCGAGCCGCGGGTCCGGGAAGGATCGTCGCGGTAGAGGAGTTGCTTGACGATCTCCTTCTGGATGCGGTTCGTCTCGCTCCATGCCGCCGCACGGCCGTCAGCCTCGGCCTCGTCCCCGTCCTCTTTGGCCCCGATCGTCGACAGCGCCACCTCCAGCACGCGCTCACGGTAGGTGTCGGCGACCTTGCCCAGGATGCTGCTCTTGCCCGTCCCGTAGGCGCCGGTCAATGCGATGTTGCGCATCGCGGGTTCCGTCTCGATCGCGCGGCAGAGCGCATCGAAGTAGACGCCATGGTCAGGTTTGTTGAACTGTGCACCGAGGCCGCGCAACCGGACGGGTTCGCGGGCCGGCGCCGACGTCGAGTCGGTCCGTTCGTCCGGTGCATCGGACGCGAGTGGCTCAGGAACCGACGTGGTCTGGTCAGCGGTCGAACTCATGTCCGGATGCTAGAGGGATGCCGACGCTCGGCGTGGGGCTGTGGGCGTCTGCGACACCGGACCTTGGCCAAGCGGCGAAACCCGAGCCTCACGAAGGGGCGAACGAGCGTGGATGAGGGCAACCGGCATAGCCGGGTAGACGACCCCGAGCGAGGGATGGTGCTAACGCGGGCGGGGTCGGTTGCTCGGCGCCCGACTGCGGGCCGTGGCCGCACCTCGCGCGCGGCGGGTTCGATGAGGCGCGCGGCCCGGGAGCGGTCGGCGCCCAGTAGCCGTGGTTCTCAGCGCCGCCTGTTGCCGTCCGATGAGGTCGTCACGGCCAACTCGCGCTCGTCGACGTCGTTCCACAGGGCGTACCGGGCAGCGTTGGCCGGTACGCGGAAGCCTGGCAAAGGGGGGACCCGCCATGGACGGCTCGACACCAGCACTTCCGATCCTGGGGTTCGCAGGAAACCAGAAGGTGACCGAGACCTTCCCAGGTACCTGGCTCACGCGCCACGCATCCGGGTCAAAGGGCGCATCGAGGACAAGCCGAACCTACTCCGGAGGATTGACCCCGCCGCGCACCGACGCCGCCTGAAAGGTGCTCCCGAACCGTCCGAGTCTGAACCTAGAGAAGTGACATCGATCCAGTTCAGGAGCACCCTTCACGCCGCGGAGTACCGCCGCTTGAAATGGGTAGGGCTAGTAGGTACTGATTGACGAGTCCTGGATCCTGATTCCAAACTCGCCGGATTCATGGACGATCCCGATGTTGGCGCTGTAGGTCATCGCCGCCCAGGCGGGACCTGAAGAGTTCTGGGTGGCGCGCTTGATGCCACCGCTCACGGAGCAGCCCCCGAGGGTGTTGACGCAGAACGGGGAACGGTACTCGCGGATCGACGCATCGTGCTTGGTAAGCGCAATGCGGTAGTCGATAGTGAATCCGGCACTCGACACGGGATCGCTGATGGTGATGGTGCAGCCAACACGCCAAAGCCCGCTGACCGGGCAGGAGCCAACTGCAGCCGCACTGTTCACGCCAGCGCCCGACGAGATCTGCGCAGGCGTTTCAACATCGATCCATTTGCGTGAGCCATCGTGAAAGACGGAGACCGTGCGACTAACCCCCGGTCGCTGAACCGTGAAGGTTCCGGTCGGTTTGGCGTCCGTCTGCGAGTCGAGAAGTTGCCCAGCCTCGAGCTTGGCAATGAGCGAATCCTGGGTCGCTGCGTCGATACCACCGTCGACCATCCGCGCCCGGAGCGCTGAGACGGTTTCTGGATCGAACTGCGAGGTGGCGGCGAAAGCTCGCCCGGTTGGCAATGTAACCAACAGAAGCAGCATGCCTGCGACCGCGGCGAGAATTCTGTACGGAGCCGCGACCCGGCCCGCTAGGACTGATCTCACTGTTGTTCCTCCCCTGCCTCGAGCGGCTATTGCAGGGGGCGCAGATGCTGTTCGGCCAAACGTTGAGTCCCCCTGCGCGACGACAAGTTGTCGAGCCGCGTAACAAGTTTGGAGTCTTGCATCGCCATCGTTCCGCGTCAACCAGCCCGGTCCGCGCCTCCTGAAAGAACAGGGGTTCCCCTGCCTGTTCGACGGTGCTACGGTCGGTTCATGTTCGGAAACGCGACGCTCGCAATGGGCGCAGTTGTAGCAGTGATCATCGCGCTCGCCGTGCTGGGGGCGGCGAGGCTTCTCTATGGGTGGGCTCGCCGCACTTGGGACCGCTCAGCGGGGAGTCGGCGAACGACATCGGGCGGGTGCGAGCGCCCCGAGTTGGCCGAGCCTCATCAGGGTGAGTGAGGTGCTCGGGCTGCCAGGTGCAGCCCGAGGTGCCGTCCGCTGCGAGTCGGGCTGGCGGCTGGGCGGCCCCGCCAACGTGGCAGCGATCTGCCGTGGCTCGACCTGCCAGACGGCGACCTGGGCGGATAGCGACCGCTAGCTGTACTGCCCAGGGGCGTTGGTTGAGCGAGTGTGACGACACGCTCTGATTGATCGTGGACAGGCGAAGACCTCCTGGCGTGGAGTGGGACTGC